>NZ_JANX01000050.1 GCF_000767795.1 Inquilinus limosus MP06
CGGCGGCGCTGCTGGACGCCCGCGCCATCGCCGCGGCCCCCCGCGTCGTCGCCCTCGCCCTCGGCGGGGAGGATTTCGCCACCGCCACCGGCGCGGTGCCGACGCCGGAGACGCTGCGGCTGCCGAAGCTGCTGCTGCACTACGCCGCCAAGGCGGCGGGGCTTCGCTCCTACGGCCTGCTGCGCTCGGTCGCCGATTTCCGCGACGTCGAGGGGATGACTGCAGCCGCGCGCGAGGCCCGCGCCTTCGGCTTCGATGGCGCCAGCTGCATCCACCCCGCCGTGGTGCCGATCCTGAACGAGGCCTTCGCCCCGTCGGAGGAGGAGCTGGCCTGGGCCCGCAAGGTGGTCGAGGCCGACGCGGCGGCGCAGCGCGAGGGCAAGGGCGCCTACATGGTCGACGGCCGCTTCGTCGACGCCCCGATCGTCGAGCGGGCCCGGCGTGTCCTCGCCATGGCGCGGTAGGCGACCGGCCGAGGCCCGGGCGAACTCCCGGACGGGGTTGATGATCGGCCGGCTGACGCTGCTGCAGCGACACGTCGCCATCGGCTCAGGGCGCGCAGCCGACGGCGTTCACCGGGCAGAGATAGACCGAGCTGGTGGCCGTCATCATCAGGATGTCGCGCCCGGCGCCGCCGAAGGTCAGGTTCGCCGCGCGCTCGGGCAGCCGCACCCGGCCGATCAGCGTGCCGTCGGGCAGATAGCAGCGGACGCCTTCGTCCACGGCCATCCACAGCCGGCCTTTGGTGTCGACCCGCAGCCCGTCGAAATGGCCATGGGCGTCGGCTAGCACCTCGCCGCCCGACAGCGCGTGATCCGGCCCGACCCGAAAGCGCCGCACATGGTTGGGGCCGTCCGGCCGCTCCGTGCTGCCGGTGTCGACGATGTAGAGCTGGCTTTCGTCCGGCGAGAAGGCCAGGCCGTTCGGCATCACGAAATCCGTCGTCATCTGCCGCACCGACCCGGATGCCGGGTCGAAGCGGTAGATATGGCAGCCCTCGACATCCGCCCCCTCCCCGCGCCCCTTGGTCTTGCCGTAGTTGGGGTCGGTGAACCAGATCGCGCCGTCCGACGCCACCACCACGTCGTTCGGGGAGTTGAAGCGACGGCCGCCGATCCGGTCGACCAGCGGCGTGATCCGGCCGTCCCGCTCCAGCCGCGCGATCCGGTGCGGCGCCTGCTCGCAGGTCACCAGCCGGCCCTGGCGGTCGACCGTGTTGCCGTTCGGGCTGTTCGCCGGCTGGCGGAAGGTGGAGATCCGCCCGGTCGCCTGCTCCCAGGCCAGCATCCGGTCGCCGGGGATGTCGGACCAGACCAGCAGGCCGCGGGCGCCGAGCCAGGCCGGCCCTTCGGTCCAGCGGCTGCCGGTCCAGATCCGCTCGACCCGGGCATCCGGCACCGTGCAGGCGGCGAAGCGGGGATCGACGATGTCGAAGGCAGGCCCGTCGAGCGGGCCGAGGGGCGCGTCTACCAATTGGTCACCGACCCGTCGCGGCGCTTCAGATGCGGCGCTTCCCAGAACTTGAAGCTCTGCTTCCTGATCGCCTCCTCATTGACCTCGACGCCGAGGCCGGGCGCGTCGGTGACCGGGTAATGCGCGTTCTCGATCCGCGGCTGCACCGGGAACAGCTCGGCATCGTCGAAACCGAGCTGCTCGGCGGTCGAGGTCCGGGTCTCGATCCAGGAGAAGTTCGGCACCGCCGCGGCGAAATGCACCGTCGCCGCGGTGCAGATCGGCCCCAGCGGGTTGTGCGGCATCATGTCGACGTAATGCGCCTCGCTCCACCCGGCGACCTTCATCGCCTCGGTCAGCCCGCCGACATTGCAGACATCGATGCGGTTGAACTGGTGGATGTCGCGCTCGATGTAGGGCAGGAACTGCCATTTCGAGGCGAATTCCTCGCCGATGGCGAAGGGCACGTCGACCATCCGCCGCAGCGCCTCATAGGCCTCCGGCGTCTCGTCGCGGATCGGCTCCTCCAGGAAGTCGAGCGTGCCGGACGGCATCTTCTGGCAGAAGCTCGCCGCCTCCGCCACCGACAGGCGGTGATGCAGGTCGATGCCGAGCACGATGTCGCCGCCCAGCGCCTCCCGCGCCTTCACGCACCATTTCGCTGTTGTGGCGATATGCTCGCGCGGCTCATAGACCTCGCCGCCCTTGTGGCCGGAGGGCGACAGGCGCATCGCGGTCCAGCCGGCGGCGATCAGCGCCCTTGCCTGCTCGATCATCTCCTCGCCCGGCGGGGCGGAGGTGGTGGCGAAGGTCGGGATCCGGTCGCGCTGCTTGCCGCCCAGCAGCTGGTAGACCGGCACGCCGAGCGCCTTGCCCAGGATGTCGTAGAGAGCGATGTCGATCGCAGAGATCGCCGCCTGCAGCACGCGGCCGCCCTCGAAATACTGGCTGCGGTACATTTCCTGCCACAACGCCCCGATCCGGAACGGATCGCGGCCGATCAGGAACTCGCGATAGTGGTCGATGGCGCCGACCACGGCCTTCTCCCGGCCGGAGAGGCCGCTTTCGCCCCATCCGAACAGGCCTTCGTCGGTCTCGACCTTGACGATCAGCTGGTTGCGTGTGCCGACCCAGACCGGGTAGGCGCGGATGGCTGAGATCTTCATGGTGCTCACCAGTTCCAGAGCGTGCCGTCCTCCAGCCGGTTCACCGGCAGGTAGGCGCGCTGATAGGGATGCTTGGCGGCGAGATCCTCGTCGATGTCGACGCCGTGGCCCGGCGCCTCGCCCGGATGGATGTGGCCGCCCTCCTGCTGCCAGGAATGCGGGAACACCTCATGCATCAGCGGGGTGTAGCCGGAGAATTCCTGGATGCCGAAATTCGGCACCCAGAGGTCGATATGGGCGTTGGCGCCCATCGCCACCGGCGAGACATCCATCGGGCCGTGGCAGGCGGTGCGGATGTGATAGACCGAGGCGAAGTCGAAGATCCGCCGCAGCCCGGTGACGCCGCCGGCATGGACCGAAGTGACGCGGATATAGTCGATCAGTTGCTCCTCCATCAGGAGGCGCGCATCCCAGATGGTGTTGAAGATCTCGCCCAGCGCGATCGGCGTCGTGGTGTGCTGGCGGATAAGCCGATAGCCCTCCTGCAGCTCGGCCGGCACCGGATCCTCCAGCCAGAAGAGCCGGAACGGCTCCAGATCCTTGCCCAGCCGCGCCGCCTCGATCGGGGTCAGGCGGTGATGGGTGTCGTGCAGCAGGTGCAGGTCGTCGCCATAGGTGTCGCGCAGCCGGGCGAACAGCTTCGGGATGTGGTTCATGTATTTCGCGGTCGACCACACCTCCTCATGCGGCAGCGCCTCGACCATGCCGCCCCGGTCCTGCTTCGCGCCCTTGCCGGTGCCGTAAATCGCGGGCAGGCCGGGGATGCCGACCTGGCAGCGGATGGCGACATGGCCCTCGTCGCGCTTGCGGCCGACGGCGTCGACGGCCTCCTCGATGCTCATGCCCTGGGCATGCGAATAGATCATCGCCTTCTGCCGCGAGGCGCCGCCCAGCAGCTGGTACAGCGGCATGTTCGCCGCCTTGGCCTTGATGTCCCACAGCGCCATGTCGACGGCCGAGATCGCGGCCATGGTGATCGGCCCGCGCCGCCAATAGGCGCCCTTGTAGAGATACTGCCAGATGTCCTCGATCTGCGCCGGGTTGCGGCCGATCAGCAGCGGCGCGACATGGTCCTGCAGGTAGCTGACCACCGCGAGCTCGCGCCCGTTCACCGTGCCGTCGCCGATGCCGTACAGGCCCTCGTCGGTGACGATCTTGAGGGTGACGAAGTTCCGCCCGGGAGAGCAGACGATGACCTTGACGTCCTGGATCTTCATGAAATCACCTCAAGTGGAATCGCCGTTCGGCGACCGACAAAGCCCTGTCATCTGTTTCCGATTGTCATCCTCGTGCTTGACCCGAGGATCCAGGGGCGGCCGGAGCGGCTCTCCGTGGCCCCTGGATTGCCGGGTCAAGCCCGGCAATGACAATCAGGGTGGAATGGTTGGCACCCGTCCTCAATCGGCGTCGTGGCGCCAGCCGAGCATCCGTTCGGCCTTGGCGGAGGAGAAGAAGGCGCGGTTGCCGCTGAGATCGCCGCGGACCGGCACGTCCGGGAAGAAGAGGCGGGCGAGCTCCAGGCTCGGCATGTCCATCACCGTGTCCGGCGCGACGATGTAGAAGGCCTCATGGCCCTGGAACGGCGCATCGAGCGCCTGCAGGCAGGCCCGCGCCGCAGCATCGTAGAGGGTGTAGGCCCAGAGATGCTTCGACGCCTCCCTGGTGACGAAGCCGTAGACCGCCCCGGCCTGGGCCCGCTCCTCCACCACCAGGTGGAAGCGCATGCTGGCGATCCTGATGTCGCCGTAGCGGCGGGCGAAGGTGTCGGCCTGCTGCTCGCAGATCCATTTCGACAGGCCGTAGGGCTCTTCCGTGTAGTTCGGATGCGCCTCGTCGAGCGGCAGGTAGTCGAAATGCGCCTCGCGGCTGAAGGACAGGCCGATGGCGTTGACGCTGGAGGCCTGGACGATGCGGGTGATCCCGACTTCGATCGCCGCCCGCATGGCGTTGTAGCTGCCCACGACGTTGTTGTTGTGGACGATGTGGTCGGGGTGGTGGCCCGGCGACGGGATCGCCGCCATGTGGATCAGCGCGTCGCAGCCCTGGAAGGCAACCACCAGCGCGTCGTAGTCGCCGATATCGGCGGTGACGAAGCGGAGATCCTTCTGCGTCTCCGTCCCCTCGGGCGGCCCCGCGCGGTCTATGCTGACGACGCGGTGGCCGGCCCGCAGCGCCGCCGCCGCGATGGCGCGGCCGATGCGCCCGCTGCCGCCGGTCAGCGCGATCGTCTTCGTCTCGGACCCGCCCGGGCCGCGGGCGGTCTTGGTCGTCGTGGTCGTGGTCATCGAGGTCTCGTCAGGAGGCGTAGACGGACTGGTGCAGCCCGCGGATGTAGCCGATGGCGTAGAGCCGCCCGAAGGCGGAGTAGCCGGCGTGCTCGTTGCTGTCGCCCTCCACCGTCGGCACGTGGTCGGGGCGCAGCACGCCGTCGAAGCCGATGTCGCGATAGGCGCGCATGCAGGCCAGCATGTCGGTCTTGCCGGCGTCATGCCAGGTCTCGCGGAACGCCTCCGGCGTGCCCTCGACGTCGCGGAAATGGACGAAGGAGATGGCCTTGCCGAAGCCGCGGATGGCGCCGGGCAGGTCGTCGGTCATCAGGGTGAAGTTGCCCTGGCACAGCGTGATCGTGTTCATCGGGCTGGGCACGGTGTCGACCAGGCGGCGGTAGTTGTCGATGCTGCGCATGATCCGGCCGACGCCGCGGATCGGCGACAGCGGCGGATCGTCCGGGTGCATGGAGATCTTCACGCCCGCCGCCTCGGCGACCGGCAGGACCTTCTTCAGGAAATAGTCGAGATTGGCCCAAAGCGCGTCCTCGCCGATCGGCGGATTGCCGGTCAGGTCCTCCGGCACATCGGCCAGGGCGAAGCTGGTGACCACCGAGCCGCCGCGCGAGGGCGTGGCCAGGTTGGTGCGCACCCAGTTGAAGTCGGTCATCCACTCATAGCACCAGACCGGGATGCCCAGCCGGCCCATGTTCCGCAGCAGGGTGCAGACCGTCGCGATCTCCTCGTCCCGCCCCGGCAGGCCGCGTTTGGCTTTGTTGAGGGGCGGCCGGGCCTCGATCACCTTGAGGGTGAAGCCGGCGGCCTCGTAGCGCTGCTTCAGGCGCTGCAGCGGGCCGAAATCCCACGGCGCCTCGCCCTGCAGCAGGTCGTCGGACGGCAGGCCGCCGACGGCGAGGTCCACCCCGGCCTGCTTCGCCAGCCTCCAGACGGGCGACGGCGTGGGGCTGATGTATTCGGCGATTTCGAGCATGGTCGTGGCGGTCCCGGAAAGGCTGGGCGGTGAAGGGATTCAGGCGGGCAGCAGCTCCGACAGCTGCTCCTGCGCCACCTGCGGCTGCCGGTCGTGGAGGAAGCAGGAGGCGGTCTGGCGGTCGCCGATGCGGAACAGCGGCGGCTCCGCCCCGCAAACCTCCATCGCCCGGGGGCAGCGGGGACGGAAGCGGCAGCCGGAGGTGCCGACCGCGGCGTCGCGCGCCTTGATCGGCTGGGCGCCCCAGCGCTGGTCGAGATTGGGCCAGGGGATCGAATCCACCAGCAGCTGGGTGTAGGGGTGCTGCGGGTCCTTGATCACCTGGTCGACATCCCCCGCCTCCATCACCGCGCCGCGGTACAGCACGATGATCGACTTGGCGATGTGATAGGCGGTGGTCAGGTCGTGGGTGACGTAGATGATCGACACGCCGTGGTCGCGCTGCAGGTTGCGCAGCGTCTCCAGGATCGTGGCGCGCAGCGAGGCGTCGACCATCGACACCGGCTCGTCCGCGATCAGCAGCCGCGGCCTCAGCAGCAGGGCGCGGGCGACGTTGATGCGCTGGCGCTGGCCGCCGGACAGCTGGTGCGGGAAGCGGCCCAGGATGTCCTCCGGCCGCAGCCCGACGGCGGTCAGCGCCGCCTCCATCTTGTCGCGCGCCTCCGCCTTCGACCTGGCCAGGCCGAACTTGCGGATCGGCACGGTCAGCAGGTGGTCGACCGTGTAGAACGGGTTGAACACGGCGAAGGGATCCTGGAACACCGCCTGCACCTCGCGGCGATAGGCCATCTTCTCCTGGCCGCGCAGGGTCGCGACGTCCCGCCCGCGATAGATGATCCGGCCGGTCGTCGGCGCGATGAAACCGAGCAGCAGCATGGCCAAGGTGGTCTTGCCGCTGCCGCTCTCCCCCGCCACGGTCAGGATGGTCGGCTCGTCCTCCTTCAGCGTCAGGGTGAAGTCGCGCAGCGCCGTGGTGATGTGGGCGTGCATCAGCCCGCGAGTGTAGGTCTTCGAGACGTTCTCCAGGCGCAGCAGATCGGCCATCTCAGACCTCCCCGTCATAGAGGTGGCAGGTCACGCCGCGGCCGCCGGGCAGGATCCGCTCCTCCGGCCGCAGCGTGCTGCAGATCTCCATCGCCCTGCCGCAGCGCGGGTGGAAGGCGCAGCCGCCCGGCAGCCGCAGCAGCGACGGCGCCAAGCCGGGGATGCCTCGGAACACGCCCTTGTTGTCCAGGCTGGGCAAGCTGTCGATCAGCGCTTGGGAATAGGGGTGCCTCGGGTCGGTGAACATCTCGCGCACGGCGCTGACCTCGACCAGCCGGCCGGCATACATCACCGCGACTTTGTCGACGAACTGCGCCATCAGCCCCATGTCGTGGCCGATCAGGATGACCGCGGCGTTGATCGCCTTCTGGACATTGTCGATCGTCTCCATCACCTGGCGCTGGGTGACGACGTCGAGCGCGCTGGTCGGCTCGTCGGCGATGATGACATGGGGATCGAGCAGGATGCCGATGGCGATGCAGACGCGCTGCTTCATGCCGCCCGACAGCTCATGCGCATACATGCGGAAGACGCCGGCATCGAGGTCGACCGATTGCAGCGCCCGGCGGCAGCGTGCCTCGATCGCCGCGCGGGATTCGCCCGGCAGGTGCGACTTGACCGCGTCGATCATCTGGGCGCCGATCCGCATCACCGGGTTGAGCGAGTTCATCGCCCCTTGCGGGATATAGGCGATGCGCGACAGCCGGGCCTGGCGCATCCCCTCGGCATCGAGCGCCATCAGGTCTTCGCCGCCGACGATGACCGCCCCGCCCTCGATCCGGCCCGGCGGCTTGATCATCCGCATCATGGCCAGGGCCAGCGTGCTCTTGCCCGAGCCGGATTCGCCGACCATGCCCAGCTTCTCGCCCGCGTTCAGGGTGAAGCTGACATCGTCCAGAGCCCGGGCCCGGCCGGAATCGGTGTAGTAGGTCACCGCGAGGTTGCGGACATCGAGGACGGGTGCGGCCTGCGCCGCCACCGGCTGGGTCATGGCCTTCCTCCGGTCCCGGGGCGGCGCGAGCGTCACATCCATCGCCGTCACTCCGTCCTGCGCACGCGGGGATTGGCCAGCTCGTCCAGGCCCATGTTGATCAGGGCCAGCGAGCCGAGGATCAGGATCATCGCCACCGAGGGGATGATCGGCCACCACCACCAGCCGTTGAAGAAGGCGCCCTGCGACTGCGCCGCCCAGATGATGTTGCCCAGCAGCGGCTCACGCAGCGGCCCGAGGCCGAGCACGGCGAGGTAGAAGGAGGCGAAGACGGCCGAGAACACCTGCGCCACGAAGGCGGCGGCGATGAAGGGCAGCAGGCAGGGCAGGATCTCCTTGAAGATGATGCCGAGGTCGCTGACGCCGGACAGCTTGGCCACGGCGACGAACTGCCGTTCCTTCATTGTCAGCACCTGGGCGCGGATCACCAGGGTCGGCCCCATCCAGGCCAGCAGCACCACGATCAGCGCCATGGTCAGGATGGTGACGTCGCGCTTGTCGAGCGACCCGGCGATGACGACCTGGATCAGCAGCACCGGGATCGGCGTCAGGATCTGGCAGACCGTGCGGATCACGGCGTCGATCCAGCGGCCGAAATAGGCGGCGATGAAGCCGAGCACCACGCCGATCACGGTACCGAGGCCGCCGGCGACGAAGCCGATGAAGGCCGTCTGCCACATGCCCACGACCATGGCGGAGAACAGGTCGCGGCCGAAGAAATCGGTGCCGAAGGGATATTTCAGGCTCGGCGGCTTCTTCACCGCCACCGACAGCGGATAAGCGTCCTTCGGGTTGATCGTCAGAAGGCCGATAATGGTGAAGGCGGCGAGGCCGAGCAGGATCAGCACCCCCAGCGCCAGCCCCTTGTTGCGGCGCAGATAGCGCAGCACCAGGACCGGGCGGCCGGGGCGCCGGAGGGCGGACTCGGCAGCGGATGGGGAGAGCGCGGCGATCGTCATGTCTCCCTCCTCACGACTGGCGGACGCGGGGGTCGAGTAGCGGGTACATGAACTCGACCACCGTCATCAGCACCGCCACGGCGATGGTGATGAACAGCACGATGCCGTAGATGGTCGGGAAGTCGTTGGCGCGGATGGCGAGGTTCAGCATGCTGCCGATGCCCGGCAGGCCGAACAGCCCTTCGACGATGATGGCCGAGGTGACGACGGTGCCCAACGCCAGGGCCAGGCCGGTCACCTGCGGCAGCATGGCGTTGCGCAGATAATAGTCGCGGAAGATCCGGCCGCCGGTCAGGCCCTTGTGCTCGGCGAAGTTGACATAGTCCTCGCCCTGGATGGTGACGCCCATGCCGCGCATCGACAGCACCCAGCCGCCGACCGACCCGAAGATCAGGGCCAGCGCCGGCAGCACCTGGTGCTGCAGCAGGTCCAGCACGAAGTCGAGCGAGAGGTTCGGCACCACCCCGACCGAATAGGCGCCGCCCAGCGGCAGCCATCCCAGCCGGAAGCCGATGAAGAACAGCAGCAGGATGCCCATGATCACCGGCGGCACGCCGGTCAGCAGGATGAAGGGCGTGGCGAAGCCCCGCAGCCAGCCCGGCGCCCGCGGCCAGGCGGCGATGGCGCCCAGCAGGTTGCCGATGATGAAGCTGAGGATGGTGGTGACCAGCAGCAGGCCGATGGTCCAGGGCAGCGACTGGGCCAGCAGCTCGGCCACGGTCGACGGATAGCGGTACAGCGAGTAGCCGAAATCCATCCGCAGGATGTTGCCGAGATAGGTCCAGTACTGGTGGTACAGCGGCTGGTCGAGGCCGAATTGCTGCTGCATCGAGGCGATGATCTTCTCCAGGTCGGCCGGGGAGAAGCCGCCGGTGCGGGCCAGCTCGCCGAAACGCTCGCGCAGGGCGTTGCGGCTCGACAGCCGCGGGATGAAGAAGACGATGGTCGAGGCCGCCCAGACCACCAGGACGAGGAAGAGAAGGCGTTTGATGACGAGCTTCACAGTCACTGGGACGATCCTGGTGCTGTTGCCGTTCGGAAAGGACGCGCCCGAAGGCGCGCACCTGTCGCAGTGGGACGATCCCGGGCCTACTTTGCGCCCGACGGCTGCAGCGACGTGATCACCAGCAGGCCGGTATGGGCCCAGAAGGCGCCGTTGGTGCCACCGGCGATGTTCGTCGCGCTGGGCCAGCCCTTCCAGTAGTGGTTGTTGTAGGGAATCCGATGCAGCCACTGGATCACCGGCACGTCGATCGTGTCGCGCCAGTAGATGCCCAGCGCCTTGGCCGCACCCTCCTGGAACTTCGGATCGCTGGAATCGAGCGGCGAGATCTCGTCCAGGATCTTGTCCAGTTCCGGGTTCTTGTACCGCGAGAACCGGTTGTTGCCGGCGGCCGAGCCGATGGTGCTGCTGTACTTGCCGTGGAACAGGTTCAACGCCTCGAACGGATCGTACAGGCTGGCGCCGTGGCCGAAGAGATAGAGGCCGGGCTTGCCGTCGACCATGTTCTGGAAGGCGTCGGTGCCGAAGTTGACGTTGGAGTCGAAGCCGGCCTGGCGCAGCATCTCCGCCAGCACCGGGGCGATGTCGCCATGGATGGTCTCGAATGCCTGGATGGTGGCATCGAAGGTCTTGCCGTCCTTCTCCCACAACCCGTCGCCGTTCTTGGTGAAGCCGGCCTCGGTCATCAGCTTCGCGCTCTCGTCGAGGTCGAACTTGCCGGGCTGGTACTTCTCCTCCTCCGCCTTCACGGCCGGGGAGTCCGCGAATTTCTGCAGGTTCGGATACAGCGGGAACGGGTAGATCGTCGCGATCTTGGCGCCGTCGTAGAGCACCTCGTTGATGCGGTCGCGGTCGATCGCCAGGCTGATCGCCTTGCGCACCCGCGGGTCGCTGTAGGGCGACAGCTGGGTGTTCATCCACAGCGAGTTCGGCCACCAGTCGAGATAGCCATAGGGCGATTCCGTGCCGGTCCAGGACTGGATGTCCTTGTTCTGCTCGACAATGTTGCCGATCACCTGGGCCCGCATGTCGACCGAGCTGTCGAACTCGTTGTTCACCAGGCGCTGCGCCACCGTGTCGATCGGCTGGTTCAGCACGTTGACGATGACCACCCGCTTCACCGCCGGCTGGCCGGCCCGCCCCGCCTTCACCGCCCACCAGTCGGGGCGCAAATCCATGATCTTCTGGTTGGCGTTCCAGGCAACGACGTTGTAGGGCCCGGAATGCGGGATCTGGTCGAGGCCCACGGCCGCGGTCGGGTTCGGCTGGGCCGATTCCCATTCCGCCGGCACGATCGGCAGACCGGTGTCGAACTTCTCGGTCAGCACCTCGAACTTGAAGCGCGGCGCCGGCTGCTTGAACTTGACCTCGACGGTCAGGTCGTCCTTGGCGCTGACGCTGTCGACGAACTGCTCGAAATGGGCGTGGTAGGGCAGCGTCTCATACTTCATCTGCCCTTCGAAGGTGTAGACCACGTCCTTGGACGTGACCGGCTTGCCGTCGCTCCACTTCGCGTCCTTGTTGAGCTTGATCTCGAGCGTGGTGAAGTCCGGCGTGGTGTACTCCATGCTGTCGGCCAGCCACGGCACGAATTCGCCCTTGAAGATGGCGAAGTACATCAGCGGCTCGAACAGCAGGTTGTTGCCTTCCTGATGGGTGTAGCCCGGCAGCACCCAGGGGTTGGTGGTGCCGACGGAGGTGCCGCCGGCGACGCCCCAGCCGAGGATCAGCGTCTGGTTGCGGGGCACGTCCGGCAGCGGGCTCTTGGGCGTGATCTCCTGCGCCGCCGGCAGGCCGGCGGCCTGCCCGAAGGCCGCGGCCGGCGCGATCAACGCCGCGGCGAGCACAAGGCCGGCAAGGCGTCTCAGATGGACCATGGACCGATCTCCTCCCTGTGATTGTCGACTGATGCGGGTCTTTCCCCGCACCTCACCGGCGCTATTTGCGCGCCACCCTCACAAAGCCAAAAGATCTCACCTCTCGACCGACAGTCATCGATCGATCACGGATGCGCCTCCATTCTGGAAACGCCATGTCCGGTAACTTCCCGCTTTCCTCCTCCTGTCACGATATTGCTCGGCTCCGAGCAATTCGCATCTTTTATATTTTGCCCTTACCCTAGGTCAGTTTCCCGGCGGGCTCAACTCGTTCCGGCTGTTGCGGCGCGCCGCACGCATCTGCTCGATGATGTGGCGCCCCGATCCCTCGACATGGCGGGCGATCACCGCCGCCGCCGCATCCGCATCCTGGGCCTTGATCGCGTCCAGGACGTCCTGGTGGTCCCGCATCACGGCCGCCTGGCGGCCGAGCGAGATCGGCAGCCGCCGGCTGATCGCGCGCAGGATCTCGCGGTGCTTCCACCACAGGTCCAGCGCGTGCCGGTTGTAGTGGCGCTCATACATCGTGTGGTGGAACTGCGTGTCCAGCAGCCCGTGGCGCACCGGGTCCGAATAGTTCAGCCGCAGCATCTCGGCATGAAGGTCCTCCAGCGCCGCGATGTCGGCCTCGGTGGCGATGCCGACGAACCAGCGCGTCAGCGCCGGCTCGATCAGCACCTCGATCTCGTAGACGTCGCGGATGAACTCCTCGTCGATCGGCCGCACCCGCGCGCCGCGGTTGGGCGCCATCACCACGAAGCCCTCGCCGCGCAGCTGCTGCAGCGCCTCGCGCACCGGATTGGTCGAGGTACCGTGCCGTTCGGCGAGGTCGGCGACGATCAGCCGGGCATTGGCCGGGATGCGGCCGGAGATGATGTCCTCGCGGATCGCCTCGTAAACCGAGGCCTCGCGGTCCGGCATCTGGAACGCCGGCAGCAGATCCAGGCCGCGGGCGAGGTCCATGGGCGGCTCCTCATCGCCGCCATCCTGCGCCAATCGCTGCCCAGCCTGGGGACCCGACACGCAATCCTCCGGATTTCGTGTACGATCTTTGTCGGAGTTGATACGAAAAGTCGAGCCTGAAACATGATCGGGCGGGACGAAGGGTCGGACTGTCGCCACCGGAATCCCGATCCCCCCGTCCCGTAGCCGGCGGCGTGCTGCCGAAGGCGGCTTGAGGATCGCGGTGAGGGGGATGCGCACCCCCGCCCTCCCCTCCTCCCGCATCTGCGGGTTGACGACAGCCGTGCCGCCTCCGCACCTTACGGCGCGATTTGACCGCGGGCGGTGGAGCGAGCGAGAGGCGGATGCGGACAATCCTGGTCATCGGCATCGGTGCCGGCAATCCGGACTACATGACGGTGCAGGCGATCAAGGCCCTGAACCGGGCCGATGTGTTCTTCATCCCCGACAAAGGGACGGAGAAGGCCGCCCTGCGCGAGCTGCGCGAGGAGATCTGCGACCGCTTCATCGAGAAGCCGGGCTATCGCACCGTCGGTTTCAAGGTGCCGGACCGTGACGGCGGCGGCCCGAACTATCGCGGCGGCGTCGAGGACTGGCGGAACAAGCTGGCCGATGCCTATGAGGACCTCTTCCGCGAGCATCTCGCCGAGGATGGCTGCGGGGCCTTCCTGGTCTGGGGCGACCCGGCCCTCTACGACAGCACCCTGCGGATCCTGGAGACGATCCGGGAGCGCGGCCTCGCCTTTGACATCGAGGTGATCCCCGGCATCAGCGCCGTGCAGGCGCTGGCGGCGCAGCACCACATCCCCCTGAACCGCATCGGCGAACCGATCCTGGTCACCACCGGCCGGCGGATCGCCGGCGGGCTGCCGGAGGGGCTGGACAACGTCGTCGTCATGCTCGACGGCGAAACCGCGTTCCGCAAGCTGGACGGCGCCGACATCGACGTCTACTGGGGCGCCTATCTCGGCACGCCGGAGGAGATCCTGGTGTCGGGCCGGCTGTCGGAGGTGACGGACGAGATCGACCGCGTCCGGCGCGAGGCGCGGGAGCAGCACGGCTGGATCATGGACACCTATCTGCTGCGCCGGATCCGCGAGGACTGAGCACGGATCCGGGACGCGGGCAGCCGCCTCCTCAGGCCTCGCCGCTCGCATACCGGGCCAGGGTCGCCCTCGTGCCGATGTCCCAGAGCGATCCGAGGCTGTCGGCGAAGGCCTTGGCGAAGCGCTCGGACGTCGCGAGGTCGCCATAGATGTCGGCCATCGAGATCCAGGCCAGCGGGTCGTCCTTCGCGGCCCGGGCCCGCGCCTGCAGGGCATTCCAGGCGGTGTCGTTCGGCGGCACCTGCCGGCCGGAATCGGTGGTCCCGAAGCAGTGGCGGCACCACAAGGCCGAGACCAGGGCCAACCCGGCGATGCTGCCGCCCGCCCGCAGCCGGGCGGCGATGACCGGGATGATGAACTTCGGCTGCCGGTCCGAGCCGTCGCGGGCAAGCCGCGGGATGGTGTCGGCGACCTTCGGGTTCAGGAACCGCCGCTGCACCAGGCTGAAATAGGCGTCCAGGTCGGTGTCCGGGACCGGCGGGACGGAGGGAATGATCTCCTCGCGCTCGAGCCGGGCCAGGAAGGAACCGATCTCCGGATCCTCCATCGCCTGATGCACGAAGGGGATGTCGAGCAGCTCTCCCGGATAGGCGATCGCCGCGTGGCCGCCATTCAGGATCCGGATCTTCATCAGCTCATAGGGGGCGACATCCGGCACGAAGGTCACTCCGACCTTTTCCAAAGCCGGCCGCCCCGCCGTGAAGTGATCTTCCAGCACCCACTGCCTGAACTCCTCGCAATAGACCGGGCTGGCATCGGCGATGCCGAAGGTCGCGCGGCAGTGCTCGATCTCGCGCGGCCCGGTCGCCGGGGTGATGCGGTCGACCATGGAGTTCGGGAAGGCGACATGGGCCGCGATCCAGTCCGCCAGCTCCGGGTCGGACAGGCGGGCCAGGCCGGCCACCGCCGCCTGCGTCACATGGCCGTTGCCGGGGATGTTGTCGCAGGACAGCACGGTGAACGGCACCAGGCCGGCGGCGCGGCGGCGCTTCAGCCCGGCGACGATGAAGCCGAACACCGTCCTCGGATCGTCCGGGCTGCGGCCATCGGCGACGATCGCCGGATGCTCCGGATCGAAGGCGCCGGAGGCCGGGTGCAGGAAGTAGCCGCCCTCGGTGATCGTCAACGAGACGATGCGGATCGCCGGGTCGGCCAGCGTCGCGACGATCGAGGCGCGGTCCTGCGGATCGAGGAAGCCGATCATCGCGCCGGTGACCCGCGCCGCCGTCCGCCCGATGTCCTGCTCCACCACCGTGGTCAGCCAGTCCTGTCCCTTCAGCCTGTCGCGCATGGCGCCGTCATAGGCGGTGACGCCGGCGCCGATCAGGCCCCAGTCGCGGTCCCCTCCGAGGTTGAGAAGCGCGTCGAGATAGACCGCCTGGTGGGCCCGGTGGAAGTTGCCGATCCCGAAATGCACGATTCCCGCCGACAGATCGTCCCGGCGGTAGGACGGCACGGCCACGCGGGCGGGGAGCGCATCGAGATTGGCCAGCGTCAGTGACATGGTCATCGCATCGTTCCTTGTGCTCACCCGGCCCCGGGCATCCGGATCGGCCCCGAGAGCGGCCGCGCGGATGATCGCCGGACCTTGGTGGTGAGCCGCCGACCGTCCCGGACGCCGATCAGTATCAGCCCGCCGGAGAGGACGGCAATCACCAGCGCACCGACACAGGCTTGAGGCGGGCCGACGCCGCCGTCCCGCAGATCCCGGATGGGTTCTCAACGGCAATTGACGTCTCGAAGAACCCGAAGCGCTGCGTGGCGACGACGGCGTGAGGCATCGCGCGGGTCGCACGCGATGCCTCATGCTCTTGCGGTCCGGCCTCCTTACTGGCAGGCCTCGCAGGTCGGGTCGTCGATCGGGCAGACCATCGGTGCGCCGTCGGTCAGCGTCAGCTCGTCCGCCGCCAGAGCCGGGGCCGCGGGCACGGCAGCCGCGACCGATACGGCGGCGACCGGAGCCGGGGCCATCAGCGCGGGGGCGGAGACGGCGTTGAGCTTGCCGTCGGTGCCTTTCAGCGTCGACTTCTCGACATGGGTCGCGCTCATCGCCCGCAGGTAGTAGGTGGTCTTCAGCCCGCGCTTCCAGGCCAGCCGGTAGAGGGTGTCCAGCTTCCGGCCGTTCGGGTTGGCGATGTAGAGGTTCAGCGACTGGGCCTGGTCGATCCATTTCTGCCGCCGAGCCGCCGCCTCGACCAGCCACGACGCGTCGATCTCGAAGGCGGTGGCGTACAGCGCCTTCAGGTCGTCCGGCACCCGGTCGATGGCACCGAGGCTGCCGTCGAAATATTTCAGGTCCGAGATCATCACCTCGTCCCACAGGCCGAGCGCCTTGAGGTCGCGGACCAGGCCGGGATTCACCACCGTGAAGTCGCCCGACATGTTGGCCTTGACATACAGGTTGCGGAACGCCGGCTCGATCGACTGGGCGACGCCGCAGATGTTGGAGATGGTCGCGGTCGGCGCGATCGCCATGGTGTTGGAGTTGCGCATGCCCACGGTGCGCACCCGATCGCGCAGGCCGCTCCAATCAAGGGTCTGGGAGCGGTCGAGGTCGAGCACCCCGTTCCGCGCGTCGGCCAGCAGCTCGACGGAATCGATCGGCAGGATGCCGCGGCTCCACAGCGAGCCGTCGAAGGACGGGTAGCGCCCGCGCTCCGCCGCCAGGTCGACCGAGGCCTCGATGGCGTGGAAGCTGATCACCTCCATGCTCTCATCGGCGAAGCGCACCGCGTCGTCGGACGCGATCGGCAGGCGCAGCGCCTGCAGCGCGTCCTGGAAGCCCATGATGCCGAGCCCGACCGGGCGGTGCCGGAGGTTGGACCGGCGCGCCTCCGGGATGGTGTAGAAGTTGATGTCGATGACGTTGTCCAGCATCCGCATCGCGGTGCGGATGGTGCGCTGCAGCCGCGCCCGGTCGAGGCCGCGCTCGCCGATGTGGTTGGCGAGGTTGATCGAGCCGAGATTGCAGACCGCGACCTCGTCATCCGAGGTGTTCAGCGTGATCTCGGTGCACAGGTTGGAGGAGTGCACGACGCCGACATGGCCCTGCGGCGAGCGGATGTTGCAGGGGTCCTTGAACGTCACCCAGGGGTGGCCGGTCTCGAACAGCATGGTCAGCATGCGCCGCCACAGATCGAGCGCGCGGACCTGCTTGTGCACGCGGATCTCGCCGCGCGCGGCCTTGGCCTCATAGGCCTCGTAGGCGGTCTTGAAGGCCGGGCCGTACAAATCGTGCAGGTCGGGCGTCTCGTCCGGCGAGAACAGGGTCCAGGGGCCGTCGGCCTCGACCCGTTCCAGGAACAGGTCCGGCACCCAGTTGGCGGTGTTCATGTCATGGGTGCGGCGCCGGTCGTCGCCGGTGTTCTTGCGCAGGTCGAGGAATTCCTCGATGTCGACATGCCAGGTCTCGAGATAGGCGCAGACCGCCCCCTTGCGCTTGCCGCCCTGGTTCACCGCGATCGCCGTGTCGTTGGCGACCTTGAGGAACGGCACGATGCCCTGCGACTGGCCGTTGGTGCCGCGGATATGGGCCCCCAGGCCGCGCACCCGAGTCCAGGAATTGCCGAGGCCGCCGGCGTATTTCGACAACAGCGCATTGTCCTTGACCGACTTGAAGATGCCGTCCAGGTCGTCCGGCACCGAGGTCAGGAAGCAGGAGGACAGCTGCGGCCGCGGCGTGCCGGCATTGAACAGCGTCGGCGTCGAGCACATGAAGTCGAAGGAGGAGATCAGGTCGTAGAACTCGATCGCCCGCGCCTCGCGGTCGATCTCGCGCACCGCCAGCCCCATGGCGACGCGCATGAAGAAGGCCTGCGGCAGCTCGAAGCGGATGCCTTCGGTCTGCAGGAAGTAGCGGTCGTACAGGGTCTGCAGGCCGAGGAACTGGAACTGCAGGTCGCGCTCCGGCTTCAGGGCGGCGGCGAGCACCTTCAGGTCGAAGCGGGCCAGCTCCGGGTCCAGCAGGTCGACCGCGATGCCCTTCTTGACATAGGCCGGGAAGTACTCGGCATAGCCCTGCGCCATCTCGGCATGGGTGGCGCGGGTCGGCCGGCCGTACACGAAGGACAGCGCCTCGTGCCGCAGCATGTCCAGCAGCAGCCGGGCGCTGACATGGGTGTAGTTCGGCTCGGTCTCGATCAGGGTGCGGGCAGCCATGATCGGGGCCAGCGCCAGCTCGTCCTCGCTGATCCCGTCATAGAGGTTGCGCCGGGTCTCGGCCAAAACCGGGCCGGCATCGACATCGGCCAGGCCGGCGCAGGCCTCCTCGACAAGGCGGGACAGGCGCGCCTGGTCCAGCGGCGCGCGGCTGCCGTCGGCCGCGGTGACATGCAGCACCGGCGCCACCGGCGATGCCTCAGCCTTGGCCGCGGCGGCGGCGCGCTCGCGCGACCGCTCGTCGCGATACAGCACATAGGCTCGGGCGACCTTGTGGTGCTCACCGCGCATCAGGGCCAGCTCGACCTGGTCCTGCACCTCCTCGATGTGGAAGGTACGGCCGTGATCGGCCCGGCGGGTCAGGGCGGCGACGATCTGGGCGGTCAGCCCCTCGACGATGTCATGGACGCGGCGCGAGGCGGCGGCGCCGGAACCCTCGACCGCCAGAAAGGCCTTGGTCAGCGCGACCGAGATCTTGCTCTCGTCGAAGGCGGTGACGGCGCCATTGCGGCGGATCACCTGATAAGCCGGCTCCGCGGACGCGCGCGGCGCGGCGGGGGTGGCAGGCGTGCCCGCGAGGGCGCGGTCGGATTCGAGGAGGACTGACATCGGCAAACCCCATGATCGTAAGGGGCCTGGGCCGAGGATGCGGCGCCGGCGCCGCGCCGGCACGCCGACGCAACCCGACCGACGCACCACCGGGACACCCCGCCCGAGGACGTTGACGCGATCACGGGCTCGGTCTCCTGGCTTGCGGGAATCGCCTCCCCGCCTCGCCTTCCCGGCCGGTCGCCCGGCCAGTGACTAGCGACGGAAATGCTCTCCGCTTACAGTTGCGGGGACAGCCCCGGCCTTGCCGATGACTCGGCGCACCGGATTCCCGGACGCCCGTGATGTCTAGATATAGACGTCCTTCCGCCGGTTTCCGTCAATACCTAGTTGGGCCGATCACGAACTTCGCAATCCAAGTGCGTTTTGGACTCGCCGGCTGAAATCTCGGAATCTCTCTCCCGGAATGACCGAAGCCCCCTACCCCTCCCCGCCCTGGAAGCTGCGCGGCACGGTGCAGGCGGCGCTGTGGCGGGTGCCGCGCACGGCCTTGT
>NZ_JANX01000051.1 GCF_000767795.1 Inquilinus limosus MP06
GATCGCGGCCGCCACCACCGGCGCGTCCAGCGCGCCCTTGGCGGTGCCGTCGACGGCCAGCGAATCCCAGCCGGTGCCTGGCGGCAGCAGCGTGGCGAAGCCGGCGGCGACGCCGGCCTGCAGCTTGTAGGCGAGGTCCAGTTGGTTGCCGACCGGGTTCACGCTGCCGGTCACCGAGACGCTGCCGGCCGCCGCCGCGGCGTCGAGCTGCCGGATGGTGATGGGGCCGGCATCGGCGATCTCGGCATCGGCCTTCAGCGTCGTCCGGCCCTGCACCAGGGCGGCGATCCCGGCCGGGACCAGCCTGGCGGCGTCGGCGTTGAGATCGACCGTCAGGCGCCGGCTGCCGCTGCCTGGCGCGATCCGGACCTGGCCGTCGACCCCGCCGAGGTCGCCGACCTTGCCGGTCAGGGTGGCCTGGAAGTCCGACAGCGTGCCGGTGCCGTTCAGCGTCAGGTCGACCGGCGGCTTGCCGGGGAACTGCGCCATGGTGGCGATCACGCCGCCCGGCGGCTCCTGCACCGACACGCCGACATCGAGCTGCTCGGTCGTCGGGATGAAGGCCAGCCGGGCGGTGATGTCGCCTGCCGCGCCGTCCAGCCGGTGGACGGAGATGTCGGCCGACAGCCCCTGCGACGGGTCGCCCAGCTGGGCGTCCCCGGCCACGCTCAGCGTCGCCGCCATGCCGGCCACGGCCTGGCCGATGGTGATCTTCTCGACATTCAGCCGGTCCAGCCGGATGTCGACCGGCAGCCGCGGCAGTGAGAAGCCGCCGGAGCTGGGCTGCGGCTCGGGCTCGGCACCGCCGGCGGGCAGGCGGTCGACCGTCACCGTGCCGGCCTCGACCGCGTCCACCCGCAGGGTGCGGCGCAGCAGCGCCGACGGGCTCCAGGCCAGGCGGGCCCAGTCGACCGCGATCATCCTGCCGGCGGGGTCGGAGACGGCGACGTCGCGCACGGTCATGTCGAAGGGCACGAAGCCCTCGATCGCGCCGACCGAGACCTGCATCTCGGGCGAGCTGGCCAGGCTGCCGGCCTGGTCGGCGATCAGGCGCTTGCCCGGGCCGGTCTGCGCCGCGGCGAAGACGATCAGCAGCAGTGCTATCGGCAGGCCGATGACGACGGCCAGGACGATGAGAAGAATTCGCAGCGCGCGCATCAGAAAGCCTGCCCGATGCTGATGTAGAGCTGGAAGCTGTCGTCGTCCTTGCGCTTGTTCAGCGGGATGGCGACGTCGGCGCGGATCGGCCCGATGCCGGTGTAATAGCGGGCGCCGAGGCCGGCCGCGTACTGGATGTCGCTGCCGAAGTCCGGGACGCTCTTCTCATACACGCCGCCGGCATCGAAGAACGGCACGATGCCGATCGAATCGGTGATCTTGTAGCGCAGCTCGATGCTGCCGATGATCGAGCTCAGGCCGCCGGTCGGGTTCTGGTGTTCGTCCTGCGGGCCGATGCTCTGGTACTTGTAGCCGCGCACGCTGCCGCCGCCGCCGGCATAGAGGCGCTTGTCGGGCGGAACGTCCGCGATGTCCGGCCCGGCGATGCTGCTGATGCCCAACTGCCCGGCCAGGATGATGTCGCCGTCGCCGCCGGACAGGTCGAGATAGGCCGACCCCAGCGCCTTGGTCACGAGCATGTCGACAGAGGAACCGAGGAAGCTCGGATAGGGGGTGAAGGACAGCTGCGCCCGATAGCCCTTGGTCGGGTTCAGCAGGTTGTCGGTGGTGTCGATCTTGGCGCCCAGCGGAATGCCGACGAAGGTGTAGTCCCACTCGCCCTGCTCGTTCTCGACATGGCCGGTCTCGAAGCTGAGCCCCGCCAGCAGGTCGATCTGCTTGGTGTATTTGTAGGTCGCGATGCCCTGCACCAGGCCGCGGGTGCTGGTGTAGGCGTCCAGCACCTCGCGCACCGCCTCGGCCTTGGCGTCGAGGGTGGTGTTGCGGTCGAGGAAGCCGGGCACCTTCAGGCTGACGCCGAACTTGAAGTTCGGCTCGGCGGCATCGTTGTAGCCCAGGCCGCTGACCTCGCCGTCGATGCGCAGCTGCTCGGCCCCGCCCCAAAGGTTGCGGTGGCCCCAATAGGCGTTCACCCCGGCGCCGTAATTGGTCTCGTATTTCGCGCCGAAGCCGATGAAGCGCGCCGGCCGCTCCTGCACCGCGATCGTCACCGGCACGTTGCCCTGCGCGTCGACCTGGTCCGCGGTGGTGACGCGGACGCTGCTGAACACGCCCAGATCGGCCAGGTCCTTGCGCAGGTCCTGGACCTGCTGCGGCGAGTAGAGCTGGCCGACCACGAAGGGCACGCGGCTGCGGATGAAGCTCTCCCGGACGTCCTCCTCGCCCTCCACCGTCACCGGGCCGAAGCCGGCCTTGGGGCCGGGGTCCAGCATCTCGGTCAGGTCCATGGTCTGGTCCGCGTGGTCGACCACCGCGTCGCGCGACGGCACCTTGGCCAGGGGATAGCCCTGGTCGTTCATCTGCGACACCATCGCGCCCTCGGCGCTCAGGATGGTGGCCGACAGCGCCGGCTTGCCGGGGTCGAGGCCCAGCGGCTTGCGGTCGATCACCAGCGGCAGCTGGTCCGACCCCTGCATGTCGGTCAGGCGGACGGTCTTGAACTTGTAGCTGGGGCCGAGATCGATCTTGATCGAGACCTTGACAGGATCCTTGCTCTGCCGCGCCGTCAGCCGGTCGATCAGCCCGGCATCGTCCAGGTCCAGGCCGTCGACCATGATGTGGACCTGGCCGCCGTAATAGGACAGGGCACCCAGCGCCCCGTACAGCCGGTCACGGTCGGCCAGCGCCCGGCGCACCAGCCCGACCGGGCCGGAGGGTGGGCTGGACTGCAGCTTCAGCAGGTTCGAGGCGCCGGTCAGCGCCGCGGTCGCGTTCTCGTCCGGGATCGGCTCCAGCGTCGCCGCATAGGGCAGCGCGTCGGGCAGCGGCGCCGCCTCGGTCGCGGCATCGCCATCGGCGGCCGGCGCCTCGTCCTGGGCCATCAGGGCGGCCGTAGGAACCAATGCCGCGAGGAGGCCGAGCCACCCAATTCTGCCCAGTCTTGCCCGCAATCCCCAGTCCCCCTTCGCCGCGCTCGCGTGCTGCCGCCGCTCGCGCTTCGGTTGTTGCCATGATGGGAACACATACTGCCAGGATTTCGTTGCCTTAAATATTCTCTCGATTTGTCAACGATTTGCTGCACCCGACTTGCGCTCGGCGCCGATCTGCCTATATTGCGCCGCAACGGCGGCTGGGGCGTTGCGTAAGGCGACCCGTCCGCCGTCCTTTGTTTTGCGTGAACGCTTCCCGCCCTCCCGCCGCCTGGACGGACCATGGATATCCGGAACATCGCCATCATCGCCCATGTCGATCATGGCAAGACCACCCTCATCGACGTACTGCTGCGCCAGTCGGGGGCCTTCCGCGAGAACCAACAGGTCGCCGAGCGGGTGATGGACTCGAACGACCTCGAGCGTGAGCGCGGCATCACCATCCTGGCCAAGTGCACCTCGCTGGTGTGGAAGGACGTCCGCATCAACATCGTCGACACGCCGGGCCACGCCGATTTCGGCGGCGAGGTCGAGCGCATCCTGAACATGGTCGACGGCGTGGTGGTGCTGGTGGACGCGGCCGAAGGCCCGCTGCCGCAGACCAAGTTCGTCACCGGCAAGGCGCTGAAGCTGGGGCTGCGGCCGATCGTGCTGGTCAACAAATGCGACCGGCCGGACGCCCGCCCGCACCAGGTGCATGACGAGGTGTTCGACCTGTTCGCGGCGCTCGACGCCAATGACGACCAGCTCGACTTCCCGACCCTGTTCTCCTCGGCCAAGCAGGGCTGGGCGGCGGACAGCCTGGAGGCGGAGCGGACCGACATGGCGCCGCTGTTCGATCTGGTGGTGAAGCACGTGCCGGCGCCGAAGGTCGAGGAAGACCAGTCCTTCCGCATGCTGGCCACCACGGTCGAGGCGAACCCCTATCTCGGCCGCGTGCTGACCGGGCGCATCCTGTCCGGCTCGGTCAAGCCGAACCAGACGGTCAAGGCGCTGTCACGCACCGGCGAGACCATCGAGACCGGCCGCATCAGCCGGGTGCTGGCCTTCCGCGGCATCGAGCGCCAGCCGATCGACATCGGCGAGGCCGGCGACATCGTCGCCATCGCCGGGCTGGAGACCGCGACCGTCGCCGACACCATCTGCGATCCTGCGGTGACCGAGGCGCTGTCGGCCCAGCCGATCGACCCGCCGACCATCGCCATGACCTTCTCGGTCAATGACAGCCCGCTGGCCGGCACCGAGGGCGACAAGGTCACCAGCCGCGTCATCCGCGCCCGGCTGCTGCGCGAGGCCGAGGGCAATGTCGCGCTGAAGATCACCGAGACGGCCGAGAAGGACGCCTTCGAGGTCGCCGGCCGCGGCGAGCTGCAGCTCGGCATCCTGATCGAGACCATGCGCCGCGAGGGCTTTGAGCTGTCGATCAGCCGGCCGCGCGTGGTGTTCCAGAAGGACGAGTCGGGCCAGACGCTGGAGCCGATCGAGGAAGTGACCATCGACGTCGACGAGGAGCATTCCGGCGTCGTCGTGCAGAAGCTGTCCGAGCGCAAGGGCGAGCTCCTGGAGATGCGGCCGTCCGGCGGCGGCAAGCAGCGGCTGGTGATGCTGGTGCCGACCCGCGGCCTGATCGGCTACCAGGGCGAGTTCCTGACCGACACCCGCGGCACCGGCGTCCTGAACCGGATCTTCCACGACTACGCCCCGCACAAGGGCGCGATCGCCTCGCGCCACACCGGCGTGCTGATCTCCAACGCCCAGGGCGAGGCGGTGGCCTATGCGCTGTGGAACCTGGAGGATCGCGGCCCGATGCTGATCGAGCCGCAGGCCAAGGTCTATCAGGGCATGATCATCGGCGAGCACACCCGCGGCAACGACCTCGAGGTCAATGTGCTGAAGGGCAAGCAGCTCACCAACATCCGTACCACCAGCAAGGACGAGGCCGTGCGCCTGACCCCGCCGATCCAGATGACGCTGGAGCGGGCGCTGACCTACATCAACGACGACGAGCTGGTCGAGGTCACGCCGAAGACCATCCGCCTGCGCAAGCAGGTGCTGGACCCGAACGAGCGCAAGAAGATCGAGCGCCAGAAGAAGGAGGCCTGAGGCTCAGGCCGCGGCGATGCCGGATGGCTCCGGCATCGCTTTGCTCTCCGTCTCCCCGCCGCCGCCGTTCCCGGCCGGCGCCGGTGCCCATTGCGCCACCGCCGCGAGGATGGCGGCGAAACCGCGGACGACGACCGTATGGGCCCCCAGCCCGTCCGGCATCTCCTCGGCCTGCTCCCGCGGGCCCAGCAGCCCCACCACCAGCATGGCGTCCGGCCCGATGCGCCGGCGCAGTCGCCGCGCCAGCCGGCCCAGCTGGTGCCCGGTGACGCTGCCGGCATGGGCCGCCATCACCACCGGAACGGTGACTGCCTCCGGCACCGCCCCGCCGCGTTCCGCATAACCGCAGGCGATGCCCTGTTCGGCCAGCAGCTGCCCGGTCATCAGCGCGGCCGCCTGATCCAGCTCGTCCCGCGCGCCGAGGCACAGCACGGTGGGAGGCGCCTCCGGCTCGTCCTCGTCCAGATCCGCCACCGCCGCAAGGATGGCGCCCCAGACGGCAGCCCGCTGCGATCCGTCCAGCGCGCCACGCTGCCGGTCGGCCTGGGCCATGTGGATGGCCGGCAGGATCGTGCCTTCGAACAGCGCCTGGCGCGGCTGGCCCTGCAGCCCGCGCTCCGCTAGTTCCGACGCCTCCAGCGGGTCGCCGGCCAGGATGCGCTGGTAGAAATGCGCCTCCGGCGTCAGCGCCGGGGTGCTGCCCAGCATCACGTCCAGGAAGCCGAATTGCGGCACGTGCCGGCCCAGCACCGCCAGGCACACCGTCAGCGGCACCGCCAGCAGCAGCCCGGGAATGCCCCACAGGGTCAGCCAGAAGATGGTGGCGAACAGCACGGCAAAGGGCGACAGGCCGGTGCTGCCGCCATACAGCAGCGGCTCGCCGACATTGACCGTGATCAGGTCCAGCACCACGAACAGGGCGATCGTCTCCAGCGGCATCAGCCAGCCGGGATCGACGGCGAAGGCCAGGATGGTCGGCAGCGTCGCGGCGGCGATGGTCCCGACCAGCGGGATGAAGCGCAGCACCGCCGCCAGCAGGCCCCACAGCACCGGGTTGGGCACGCCGATGACCCAGAGCCCGATGCCGAAGGCCGTGCCATAGCCGAAATTCAGCACCGCCTGGGCCAGCAGGAAGCGGCTCAGCCGCTGCGCCGCATCGTCCATGGCGGCGGTCGCGCGGGTCAGGTCCTGGGCGCCGAGCAGCCAGATCAGCCGGTTCCGCAGGTCCTCCCGCTCCAGCAGCATGAAGACGGAGAAGACCAGCACCACGCCGATGATGGCGAAGGGCTCGATCAGCGGGGCGCCGACCTCCCAGGCCAGTTGCAGCGGGGTCAGCGCCGGCGGCACCAGCTGCACCGGGAGCGGCTTGCCCTGCCCATCCGCCCCCATCGGCGCCAGCGTGGCGCGCTCGGTCGCTTCCTCCGACAGGCGCGCCACCATGGCCATCAGCCGGTCGATCAGCCCGCCGCCGGGGGCGACCTCCTTGATCGACTGGATCTTCGCCTCGAGGTTGCTCTGGTACTGCGGCAGGTTGCCGGCCAGGTCGATCGCCTGGCTGGCGACCAGCACCAGGAACACCGTCGCGGCGATCGACAGGGCGATGATCACCAGCACCACCGCCACGGTGCGCGGCAGGCCCAGCTTGCGCAGCTGCAGCACCACCGGGGCGGTGGCGAAGCTGATCAGCAGCGCCAGCGAGAACGGGATCAGGATGTCGCGGCCGAAATAGAGCGCCGCGGTCGCCGCCACGGTCAGCAGGATGCCGCCGGTCGAGGACAGGGCGCCGATCTTCTCGGTCAGCGGGGGCAGTGGGCGGGCGGATCGGCCTGGGTCTGGCAGCATCGGGGCAAGGGCGAAGCCTGGGGCGGTCAGTGAACGGTGCGGGACCGCCCTCGGTTCCCGCGCCGCCTCCGGCTGCCCGCTTCCGCGCGGCTACTCCATCTCCTCCAGCTCGCGCCCGCGGGTCTCGCGCACCGCGCGGGCGACGAACAGAAGGGACAGCAGCGCCATCGCGGCATAGATGCCGTAGGCGAGGCCGAGGCCGGCGGAGGCCAGGGTCGGGAAGGTCTCCGACACCACGAAGTTGGCCACCCATTGCGCCGCCGCGGCCACGGCCAGGGCATAGGCCCGGATGCGGTTGCTGAACATCTCGCCCAGCAGCACCCAGACCACCGGCCCCCAGCTGACCCCGAAGAACACGACATAGAGGTTGGCGGCGGCGACGGCGATCACGCCGGCCGTCCCGCCCAGCACCGGGGTCATGGCGCCGTTGACCATCTCGGTCGGGGCGGTGCCGAAGATATACGCCATGGTCCCCAGCGTCAGGGTCATGCCGGCCGACCCCACGAGCAGCAGCGGCTTGCGCCCGACCCGGTCGATCAGGGCGATGGCCACCAGCGTGACCAGGATGTTGGTGACCGAGGTGGCGACCGTGATGATCAGCGAATCCGCCTCGGTGAAGCCGACCGCCTGCCACAGCACCGAGGAGTAGTAGAAGATCACGTTGATGCCGACGAACTGCTGGAACACCGACAGCAGGATGCCGGTCCAGACGATCGGCAGCAGGCCGAGGCGCGGGCCGGCCAGGTCGGCCAGCGACTGCCGCTTCTCTAGGTCGATGCTGCTCTCGATCTCGGCGATCTTGATCCGCGGCGGCGGCCGGTTGCCGACAAAGCGCCGCAGCACCTCCACCGCCTCGGCGATGCGCTTCTTGCTGACCAGGAAGCGCGGCGATTCCGGGATGATGCCGGCCAAGACGCCGTAGATCACCGACGGCACGGCCATCGAGATGAACATCCAGCGCCAGGCCTCCAGCCCCAGCCACAGCGTGTTGCCGGCGCCGCCGGCCGCGGCGGCCAGCGTGTAGTCGCACAGCAGGGCGACGAAGATGCCGATGACGATGGCCAGCTGCTGCAGCGAGCCCAGGCGCCCGCGGATATGGGCCGGCGACACCTCGGCGATATAGGCCGGGGCGATGACGCTGGCAGCGCCGACCGCCACGCCGCCGACGAAGCGCAGCACGGTCAGCGCCCAGATGTCCCAGGCCAGTCCGGACCCGACGGAGCCGACGAGGAAGATCACGGCGGCGAGCTGCATCACCGCGATCCGGCCGTATCTGTCCGCCACCGGCCCGGCGAACCAGGCGCCGACGGCGGAACCGAGCAGGGCGCTGGCCACGGAGAAGCCGAGCAGCACGTCGCCGGCCCCGGACCATTCGCGGATGGCGGCGACGGCGCCGTTGATCACCGAGGTGTCGTAGCCGAACAGGAAGCCGCCCATGGCGGCCGACAGCGCGATCAGGAAGGTCTTGCCGACGACGGAGCCCCCGTCGCCGGAAGACGCCGGGGCGCCGCGCTCTCGGTCTGCTGTCGACATGGTCCGTCTCCGGATTGCGATCCACAGGACTGTGAACCTGTCGACAGGGGATTCCTATCCACGAAGGAACGTGTCTCCGTGGCGGAATCGGCATGGAACGTGATTACGGCGGAGGCCGTCAGGTCGTTAGGCCTGCCCCCGGCGGGTGTGGCGACGGGGAAGCAGGTGCCGGCACTCCTGAAGCCGGCCGTTCCGCGGTGGCAATCGTGGCATGGATGGCCTGGGCGGCGATCGTCTGAAGATGGCTCCAATCCGCTGGGGTACTGTTGGCGGAGAGGTTGACGACATGCAGCCTCAGAGCGGTCTTGCCGATGAGGGTCTGGCCGAGGACAACGCGCGCCTCGGCGGCGACGCCAGGGGGCGTGCTGTGCGGCGTGAAGACGATGCTGGTGTAGACGGCCTCGCTGTCCGATCCGAGATAGCGGGCGCCTCCCGACTTTGGGGGTGGATTGCCCTCGAGCTTCGGCAGGTTGCGGCGATTCCACAGCTCCGTGAGCTTGGGGTTGGCCAGGAACGTCAAATAGGTCTCGCGATCCATGGGCGGCCGTCCGGGGCCGGCCGTCGGGCCGGCTTCAATCTGGTAGATCAGTCGAATGCTGTTCCAGGTCCTGACGCCCTTCTGCAGGGCGGGCTCACTGCAAGGGCGGAAAACCGCCAGAACCCGCTGGTCGGGGGCTGCGTTCCGCGTCATCCCGATCATAAAGGCGAGGGCGAGCGGGTCGGATTCATCCGACAGGCAGTAGCTCGCGGGGGCCACCGCCTGGAATGGCGGCGCGCCCAGCTGCGATGCGGATGGCCGCGACGTCTGGGCGGTACAGGCCGAGAGCGCCATCAGAACGACGGCTAGCCGAAAGAATCCCATCGTGAAATCCCCCTTCGCAATCGGGGAAGCCTAGCGCGGCGGTATTCCGGCGGCGAGCCGGATTATTCCACTTATCCCGGCAGCGGTTCCAGCCGCCAAGCGCCGCCCTGGCGGGCCAGGCGGGGCTGCAGCCAGGCCAGGGCCTCGCGCAGCGCCTCCTCGACGCCCCAGGGCAGATTCGCCAGCACCAGCCCGCTGCCGTTCAGCCGGGCCGGGAACAGCGTATCGAACACCGTCAGCTCGGCCGTCCAGGCGCGGGGCAGGGGCGGGAGCGCCGCCAGCATGGCGTCGACCGGCGGCCGGTCTTTGATCGGGTACCAGGCGGCGATCACGCCCTCCGGCCAGCGGCGATGGGCGGTGGCGACGCCGCGGGCCAGCCGGGCCAGCTCGTCCGGCTGCTCGAAGGACGGGTCCAGCAGCACCAGGCCGCGCCGGGGCTGCGGCGGCAGCAGACCGCGCAGCGCCTCCCAGGAATCGCGGTGGTGGACCGCCACCTGGTCGTCGCCGGCGAATTCGGCGCGCAGCCTGGCATTGTCCTCGGGATGCAGCTCGACCAGGGTCAGCCGGTCCTCCGGCCGCATCAGCGCCCGGATCAGCCGCGGCGATCCGGGATAGATCTCCAGCCGGCCGGACGGGTTGAAGCCGCGCACCAGCTCCAGATAGCGCGCCACCGCGGCCGGGGCGTGGGCCTCGGCCCCGGTCTCGCCTTCGATCCGGGCGATGCCGTCGACATATTCGCCGGTCTTGGCGGCCTCGGCGGCCAGGGCGTAACGGCCGATGCCGGCATGCAGGTCCAGCGCCGCGAAGGGCTTGGCCTTGCCGCGCAGCGCCTCCAGCAGCGCCACCAGCACGACATGCTTCAGGACATCGGCCTGATTGCCGGCGTGGAAGGCGTGGCGATAGTTCATGCCGCCCGCAGCACCGCCACCCAGCCGGGAAGCGGCACCTTGTTCTCGGTCCGGGTCCAGGCGGAGTCGATGCCGACCACGGTGAAGCCGGCCCCAGCGGCGGCGTCGCGCAGATAGGCGGCGGAATGCTGGTAGCGGTGATGGTCGCCCAGGCGCCAGCCCGTGCCGTCGGCGCCGTCCTGCGCCTCCAGCGTCAGGGCGAACAGGCCGCCCGGCCGCAGCACCCGCCGCGTGGCGGCGAACAGTGGCGCCAGGTCGCCGATATAGACCGCGACATCGGCGGCCAGGGCCAGGTCGTAGCGCTCCGGCCATTCCGCCAGGGAGGCCACGATCTCGCCCGGCTCCAGCCGGTCGTACAGCCGGCGCGCCATGGCCTGCAGGATCATGCCCGGCGACAGGTCGATCCCGTCCAGCCGCCGGCGGCGGTCGGCGAAGGCGATTCCGGCCAGGCCGGTGCCGCAGCCGAGGTCGAGGATGTCGAGAGGGCCGTGCGGCACCACCCGGTCGACGGCCTGGCGCAGCAGCTCCGGCCCGCGATAGCGCAGGGCCTGGACCAGCGCCGTGTCGAAGCGCGGGGCGTACTGGTCGAACAGGGTGCGGACATGCGCCTCCGGCAGCTGCGCCGGCACCGGCGCGGCGCCGATCAGCGCCAGCCGCACCGCGGCCCCCATCCGGTCGTCGGGATCCAGCTCCAGCGCCGCGCGATAGGCCGCCGCGGCGTCGCCGCCCGCCGCCTCCAGCGCCTGGCCCAGCGCATAGCGGGTCTCGGGATCTCCCGGGTCGATCTCGATGGCGGCGCGGATGGCATCGGCGGCCTCGGCCGGCTGGCCGTCCGCGAGCAGGGCAAGCCCGATCTCCAGGCGCCGGCGCGCCCGCGGATCTGGGGTGGGAAGGGGGAGGGTCATGGTCTGGCGTCCACTGCGCCGCGGCCGTGCCGCAGTCGCGCGCGGGCTTATAGCCGAAGCGCTGCCCCGGCGTCGAGAGGGTCCCGATAGGACTCAGGCGCTGGTCGGATAGACGAAGCCGTCGGCCTCGTAGACACCACCATAGGCGTTGGTGTCCGGGTTCCAGAACCGCACCGCGGTCCAGTCGTTGTCGCTGGACACGTCGACCACCGACTGCTCGCGATAGATCCGCCGCCGGGTCGGCCCGTCATTGCCCCAGTTGGTGTGTGACACGGTGATCTCGCGCGAATTGCGCACCGCCACCACCACCGAGACATGGCCGGCGCTCAGCCGGTCCGACTGGCCCAGCACCAGCACCGCGCCGGAGCGCGGCGTGCTGCCCTTGCCGTAGACGCCGTCGGCCTGATCCCACCAGGTCCAGGCGTCGCCCTTGATCTGGATGCCGGAGACGGCGCGGGCATAGGGCACGCACTCCTCCGGCGCATTGGCGGTGACGTAGCGGGCGACGCCGCTGCCGGCCGGGTTGCGCACGATCTCGCGCCCGCCGCCACAGGCGGCCAGGGCCAGCGCGATCGACAGCACCCAGGCATGTCGCAGCATCCGTCGCTCTCAACCGAAGAATCAGCAATCCACCCCAATACGCTGGAATGTAGATATTTTTAGGATTCTGGTCAAGATCGAGGCGAGGCGGCGGCCCGGGGCGTCTCCGGCGAAAGCCGGGCTCTCATCATCCGGCAACCGTCGCTTGACATCCCCTCCCCGGGCGCGCTCTGATCGGGGTGTTCCGAGGGGAGCTCCGGTAGGGAGCTGAGACACCACACCATTCGCGACGTGGGAACCCTTCGAACCTGATCCGGGTCGTGCCGGCGTAGGGAATGGAACCACATGCGCGCTCAGCCGCTCTCTTTCCAGCTTTCCGTCCTTGGCACGCCCTCAATCCGTCCGATCGAGGAGGCCGAGGATGCCCAAGGACGCCATCCCCACAACCGTCACCACCGGCCCGCTGCCGGCGTCGCGCAAGGTCCATGTTCCGGGCGAGCGCCATGCCGACCTGCGCGTGGCCATGCGCGAGATCGTGCTGTCGCCGGAGTCCGGCGAGCCGCCGCTCAGGGTCTATGACGCCTCCGGCCCCTACACCGACCCGGCGGCGCTGATCGACATCGGCGCCGGCCTGCCGCCGCTGCGCGCCGGCTGGATCGCCGCCCGCGGCGATGTCGAGGCCTATGACGGCCGCGCCGTGCGGCCGGAGGATGACGGCCGCCGCCCCGGCGAGGCCGCCAACCTGTTCGAGTTCCCGCGCGGCGAGCGGCGGGCGCTGCGGGCCCGCGGCGGCATCGCGGTGACGCAGATGGCCTATGCCCGCGCCGGCATCGTCACGCCGGAGATGGAGTATGTCGCGATCCGCGAGAATCTCGGCCGCGAGCGGGCGCGGGAGCAGGCGACGCGCGACGGCGAGAGCTTCGGCGCCGCGATCCCGGATTACGTGACCCCGGAATTCGTCCGCGACGAGGTGGCCCGCGGCCGGGCGATCATCCCGTCCAACATCAACCACCCGGAATCCGAGCCGATGGCGATCGGCCGCAACTTCCTGGTCAAGATCAACGCCAATATCGGCAACTCGGCCGTCACCTCCTCGATCGCGGAGGAGGTGGAGAAGATGGTGTGGGCGATCCGCTGGGGCGGCGACACGGTGATGGACCTGTCGACCGGCCGCAACATCCACACCACGCGGGAGTGGATCCTGCGCAACTCGCCGGTGCCGATCGGCACCGTGCCGATCTACCAGGCGCTTGAGAAGGTCGGCGGCGTGGCCGAGGACCTGACCTGGGAGATCTTCCGCGACACGCTGATCGAGCAGGCGGAGCAGGGGGTGGACTACTTCACCATCCATGCCGGGGTGCGCCTGCCCTACATCCCGCTGACGGCGAAGCGGGTGACCGGCATCGTCAGCCGCGGCGGGTCGATCATGGCGAAATGGTGCCTGGCGCATCACCGCGAGAGCTTCCTCTATACCCATTTCCGCGAGATCTGCGCGATCATGCGGGCCTATGACGTCGCCTTCTCGCTGGGCGACGGGCTGCGGCCGGGGTCGATCGCCGACGCCAACGATGCGGCCCAGTTCGCCGAGCTGGAGACGCTGGGCGAGCTGACCAAGGTGGCGTGGGAGCACGATGTCCAGGTCATGATCGAAGGCCCCGGCCACGTGCCGATGCACAAGATCAAGGCCAATATGGACAAGCAGCTCGAGGCCTGCGGTGAGGCGCCGTTCTACACGCTCGGGCCCCTCACCACCGACATCGCGCCGGGCTACGACCACATCACGTCGGGCATTGGTGCCGCGATGATCGGCTGGTTCGGCACCGCCATGCTCTGCTACGTCACGCCGAAGGAGCATCTCGGGCTGCCGGACCGCGACGACGTCAAGACCGGCGTCGTCACCTACAAGATCGCGGCCCATGCCGCCGACCTGGCCAAGGGCCATCCGGCGGCGCAGGCCCGCGACGATGCCCTGTCCCGCGCCCGCTTCGAGTTCCGCTGGCGCGACCAGTTCCACCTGTCGCTCGACCCGGACACGGCGCTCGCCTACCACGACGAGACGCTGCCGGCGGAAGGCGCCAAGACGGCGCATTTCTGCTCGATGTGCGGCCCGAAATTCTGCTCGATGAAGATCACGCAGGAGATCCGGGCCTCGGCCGAGGCGGGGATGGAGGAGATGGCGGCGCGATTCCGCGACGGCGGCAGCCAGATCTACCGCGCGGCGGAGTGACCGATGCCGGTGGCCGGTGCGTGCCGAGATGAAAATCATTCTTGGTGCGCGCCGAGACCCCCGGTATAGGACTCGCAGCGGAATTTGACCGCTGATGGCCCGGGAGGGACGGACTCGCCGCGTCCCGGGCCATCGTCGACGTCGCTCGGCGCGAGGAGATTTTGATGGCAGCCCTTTCCGAACATGCGACCAAGGCCGGGCTGATGACCCGGTTCCTGCTGCAGCGCCGGTTCCGACGCGTCGCCTGGCGGGATTGGGTGGCGGACCGGATCGCCGGCCGGGTCGGGCGCGGGCCGGTCTCAGGCTCGCCCGAGGCCATGGGTGCCGCCTCGGCCCTCGCATCGGAAGGTTTCGCCATGACGCCCTGGCTGATGACGCCGGAGCGGGTGGCGGACATGCGGCGCCACTTCGCCGGTCATCCCTCCTTCAACCCGTACAAGCCGGAGCACGGCACCTTCCAGGCGCCGGAGCAGGCGCCGAAGGGAACGCATATCGCCCATTTCCGGCCGGATGTGGTGCTGAACGCGCCGCATGCCCTCGCCATCGCCAACGACCCGGCGGTGCTGGAGGCGGTGCAGGCCGCCCTCGGCTGCAAGCCGACCATCAGCTACATGGCCGCCTGGTGGTCGATCGCCGGGGACGAGGAGGGGCAGCATGCCGAGCTGTTCCACCGCGACTATGACGACTGGCGGTTCCTCAAGCTGTTCGTCTATCTCACCGATGTCGATGCCGGGGCCGGGCCGCACATCTATGTCCGCGGTTCGCACCGCGAGGACCGGCTGATGCCGATCCGGCGCTATTCCGACGCCGAGGTCGAGAACGCCTTCGGGCGCGAGCGCTTTGTCCGGTTCGAGGGGCCCGCCGGCACCAGTTTCCTTGAGAACACCTTCGGCCTGCATCGCGGCCAGCCGGCCCGGACATCCGCGCGGCTGATCTTCCAGGTGATGTATGCCCAGGGTCCGATCCTGTACGGCCCGCTGCGCCCGATGGTCGAGGCCGGCCGCGTGGCCCAGGGCCTGGCGCTCGACCCGTACATCAACCGCGTCTACCTCCGGGCTTGAGCCCCACAGTGCTTTCGCAACCCGTGCCCGTATCGTCATGGCGAGCCCCGAAGGAGCGTGGCCATCCAGCGGCGCCGGCCCCTGGATCGCCACGGCGCTGCGCGCCTCGCGATGACGGTTTTGGAATTGGAATGAGCCGCTCCTTACGGGATCCGCTGTGGCGTTCACCATGAACCTCGCCCGGGTCAGGGCGGTCGGCGGGCAGGCGGCGCTGTTCCTGCTGGCCTTCGCCTTGGGCAAGGGCGCGGCTTTCTTCGGGCCGCTGCTGCTGTCGCAGGTCATGAGCATCCAGGACTACGGCACGGCCGAGCTCGGCCTCAGCGTCGGCGTGGTCGGAGCGCAGATCCTCAGCCTCGGCATTCCGGGCGCGATCCCGCAGCTGGTCCTGATCCGCAAGGAGGGCCACGTCCTCGACCTGCTGTTCTTCGTCACCGCCTCAATCGGCCTGCTCGGCCTGGGCTTCGCCGCGATCGTCTACGCCCTCTCCGGCCCGCTGCTTTACGTCTTCGCCGGCATCGCCGTCGCCGCTGGCGGGGCGCAGCTCGCCTCCAGCGTCTACTACCGCTCGATGGGGCGCCGCTTCGGCATCCTGGTCGCCGACAACCTGTCGCTCTACGCCTTCCTGATCGTCGGCGGGCTGATCTTCCTCGCCCTGGGGCGGGTGCCGCTGTCGGCGATCATCATCGGCTGCGGCGCCGCGGCGGCCGGCTTCACCCTCTTCGCCCTGGCCGGCCTGGCGCGCACCATCCGGCCCCGCTTCCTCGCCGCCCATGTCGACGCCCGCAGGATGGGCTTCTTCATGATGGTGAACTCGCTGGTCTACTTCGCCATCGTCAGCAGCTCGCGCATCCTGGTGGGCTTCTTCCTCTCGGTCGAGGCGGTCTCGGTCTACTCCGTCTGTCTCCGCGTCTCGGCGGCGATCTTCTTGGTGCACCAGCTCATCACCACCGCCTATTTCAAGAAGCTGTACGAGGCCCAGGCCGACTGGTTCGACCGCTACTACCTGAAGCTGCTGGCGATCACCATGGTGGGCGCCGCGGCGATCCTCGCGGGATTCGAGCTGTTCGGCGACAAGCTGCTGCCGGGCTGGACCGCCTACTTCCCCGAGATGTCGCGGGTGCTGCCCATCGTCTGCATGCAGACGATCTGGTGGGTATCGCTGGCCCAGGTCGAGATGCAGATCAACCGGGCGCTGATCTCGCGCCAGGCGACGATGTGGCTCCTGGCCTGCGCCGCGCTGATGGTTGCCACCCTGGCGCTGCTGCACGCGCTGGACCTGCTGACCCTGCCGGTCGCGGCGCTGGTCTTCGCCTGTACGCTGTTCCTGGCGCTGCACGCGCAGCTGGCCCTGCTGTGGCGGCACGGGGTGCGGCTGCCACGGATGCGGCTCGCGCTGTTCGTGCCGCTGGTGTTCCTGGTCCCGGCCTGGTTCCTGAACTAGGGCTCGCGTTTCGCCCCGCTGGCCCACAGCCGGCGCAGCTGCTCGACGAAGCCCTGGCTCTCCTGCAGCGCGCCGAAGAACTGGGCGTCGGCCTCCCGCACCCGCGGCATGGCGGCGTTCAGCACCTCGGCCCCCTTGGCGGTGACCCGCAGCTGACGGGCCCGGCTGTCGGTCGGGTGCGGCGCCCGCGCGATGAAGCCGCCGGCCTCCAGCGACCGCACCACCTGGCTGGTCATCATCGCGTCGGTCTTGCAGAAGGCGGCCAGCCGGGCCTGGGTGACGTCGTTCTCCTTGCGGCTCAGCCAAGCCAGGCCGGCCAGCAGGACGAACTGCACATGGGTCAGGCCCAGCGGCTCCAGCGTCGACCGCTGCAGCCGCTGCCACTGATTGGCGACCTGCCACAGCAGGAAGCCGGGGCTGTTCTCGGGGCGCAGGGTGCGCGAGAGGGTGTCCCAGTCCAATGCCACGTGCCGCGTTCCGCCATGAATTTTGCCTGACCCTAGGCGCGCAGAGGAACGGCATCAAGCCGCATGGTCACGGCCCGCCGTGGAACTCGGTGTCGACCAGCCCGAACAGCAAGTGATCCCGCCAGTCTCCGTCGATCTTGAGATAGGCGCGGGCATGGCCTTCATGAGTGAATCCGAGGCGCAGCAGCAGCTTCTGGCTGGCCTCGTTGTGCGGCAGGCAGGCCGCCTCGATTCGGTGCAGGCCAAGCTGGTTGAAGCCGAAGGCCACCGCGGCCGCGGTCGCGTCGGTCATCAGGCCCTGCCGGGCGAAGCGCTCGCCGATCCAGTAGCCGATCGAGGCCGACTGCGCCACGCCGCGCCGGACGTTGGAGAAGCCGATGCCGCCGATCAACTGCCGGCTGTCGCGCTCGAAGATCAGGAAGCCGTAGCCTTCGTCCTGCCGCCATTCGTAGATCTGGCGGCGCAGCCGGCGCAGATAGGCGGCGCGGCTCAGCGCGTCCTCGGGCCAGGTCGGCTCCCACGGCGTCAGGAAGTCGCGGCTCTCGCCGCGCAGCGCCACCCAGGGCCGCCAGTCGCGCAGCCGCGGCGGGCGCAGATAGGTCCGCCGCCCCTCGATCCGGACCGGCGGAAGGGTGCCGAGCCCCGTTCGGAAAAAGCCGATCACCGCCGCCCCGCTCAACGCCGTCAGCCGATGCGGGCGCGGATGGCGTCGTAGCCCTCGAGCTGGCCGACCGGCCCGAGCGCCGCCAGGGTGGGGGCGGTGCGGAACACACGCTCGGCAACCCGGCGCACCGCGGCGGCGTCGACCGCGTCGATCTTCGCCACCACTTCTTCCGGCGGCACCGGGCGGCCGAAGATCAGCATCTGCTGGCCCAGCTGCTCGGCCCGCGCCATGGTCGATTCCAGGCTCATCAGCAGGCCGGCCTTGATCTGCGCCCGGGCGCGGGCTGTCTCGTCCTCCGCCGCGTCGCCGATCACCCGGCCGATCTCGCCGCACAGCACCGGCACCAGCTCGCGCGCTTCGCTTTCGCCGGTGCCGGCATAGATGCCGAACAGCCCGCCATCCTGATAGGCGCTGGTGAAGGAGTAGATCGAGTAGACCAGGCCGCGCTTCTCGCGGATTTCCTGGAACAGGCGCGAGGACATGCCGCCGCCCAGCAGGGTCGACAGCACCGAGCCGGCGTAGAAATCCGGATCGTCATAGGATAGGCCCGGGAAGCCCAGCACCAGGTGCAGCTGCTCCAGGTCCCGCTCTTCGCGGTGCTCGCCGCCTTGATAGGCGGCAGGCGCCGTGCGTGCCTCGGCCTTGGTCGGCAGGCCGGTGAACAGCCGCTCGGCCTGCTCCGTCAGCCGGTCGTGGTCGATGTTGCCGGAGGCGACCAGAACCATGGTGTCGGCGCCGTAGTTGCGGCCGATATACCCGGCGATCGCCTCGCGCGGCAGGGAGCCGACGATGTCGGCGGTGCCCAGCACCGGCCAGCCGATCGGCTGGTCCGGATAGGCCGCCTCCTGGAACTGGTCGAAGATGATATCGTCCGGCGTGTCGATCGCCTGGCCGATCTCCTGCAGCACCACGGCGCGCTCGCGCCCCAGCTCGGTCTCGTCGAACACCGAGTTCTGCAGGATGTCGCCGAGGATATCGAGCGCGAGCGGCGCATCCTCCTTCAATATGCGTGCGTAATAGGCCGTGTTCTCCCGGCTGGTATACGCGTTCAGATGGCCGCCCACCGCCTCGATCTCCTGGGCGATGTCCTGGGCGCTGCGCCGGCGCGTACCCTTGAACGCCATGTGCTCGAGCAGATGGGCGACGCCGTTGACCTCGGCGGTCTCGTGCCGGGTGCCGGCGCCGACCCACAGGCCGACGCAGGCGCTCTCCACGGTCTCGATCGGGTCGGTGACGACGCGCAGGCCGTTCGACAGGGTGCTCTCGCGGGTCGGCATCAGGCCGGCCCTCCATTGGTGCGGGCTTCGCGGACGAAGGCTTCGACCGCGCCGATCTCGTTCGGCAGCACGGTCAGCTGCTCCTCGCGCTCGAACAAATCGGCCATGTGCGGCGGCAGCGGCGGGCGCCAGCCGGTGGCGCGCTCGACC
>NZ_JANX01000052.1 GCF_000767795.1 Inquilinus limosus MP06
GGGCATCCGCATGACCAACATTGCCGGCAGCGAGACGCTGGTGCTGGAAGGGCCGGGCGGCGAGCGCCGCACGGTGCCGTTCGGCGGCCGGTTCCGGGTCGATCACGGCCTCGCCGCGCGCGAGGCGCTGATCGCCGGCCGCGGCATCGCCCCGACCCATCGCTGGCTGGTCGACGACCTGCTGGCGGATGGCCGGCTGGAGGAAATCCTGCCGGGCTGGGAGCCGCCGCCGGTGCCGCTGAGCCTGCTGATCGTGCCGGAGCGCGCCGGCATCGCCCGGGTGCGGCTGCTGGTCGACTTCCTGGCCGAGCGGATCGCCGGCATCCCGGGGATCGAGGCGCCAGGACGCTAGCCGGCCTCGCCCGCCAGATGGTCGCGGTAGCGCCGGCGCAGCTCGGTCTTCAGCAGCTTGCCGGTGGCGGTGTGCGGCAGCTCGTCCACGAACACCACGTCGTCCGGCCGCCACCATTTCGCGACCTTGCCGTCGAACCAGCCCAGGATCTCGGCCCGGGTCGGGGCCGCGCCCTCGGCCGGCACCGCGATCAGCACCGGCCGCTCGTCCCATTTCGGGTGGCGGGCGCCGATCACCGCCGCTTCGCGCAGCTTCGGATGGCCGACGGCGATGTTCTCCAGCGCGATCGAGCTGATCCATTCGCCGCCCGACTTGATCACGTCCTTGGCGCGGTCGACGATCTCGACATAGCCGCTGCCGTCGATGGTGGCGACGTCGCCGGTGCGGAACCAGCCGTCCGGGGTGAAGGCGGGGTCGCCGTCGCGGCCGAAATAGCCGCCGGCCACCCAGGGGCCGCGCACCAGGATCTCGCCGAAGGCGACGCCGTCCGCCGGCACGTCGCGGCCCGCGGCATCGGCGATGCGCAGCCGGATGCCGGGGATGGCGCGACCCTGCTTGCGCTTCAGCGCGCGCTGCTCGGCCTCGTCCCGGGCCAGCGTCTCCGGCTTCGGCGCGTTGAACAGGCCGATCGGGCTGGTCTCGGTCATGCCCCAGGCATGGCCGATCTCGACGCCGTAGTCCTGCTCGAACGCCTCGATCAGCGGCAGCGGGCAGGCCGAGCCGCCGATCACCAGCCGCGGCGGGCGGGTGAAGCGGCTGCCGCTCTCGCGCAGATGGGCCAGGAGGCCGAGCCAGATCGTCGGCACGCCGGCGGAGAAGGTCACGCCGGTCGCCTCGATCAGCCGGAACAGCGAGGCGCCGTCGAGGCGCGGCCCCGGCAGCACCAGCGACGCCCCCGCCAGCGGCGCGACGAAGGGGATGCCCCAGGCGTTGACGTGGAACATCGGCACCACCGGCATGGCGGTGTCGGTCGCGCGCAGGCAGAAGGCGTCCGGCTGGTTGGCGGCATAGGCGTGCAGCAGGGTCGAGCGGTGCGAGGACAGCACGCCCTTCGGCTCGCCGGTGGTGCCGGAGGAATAGCAGAGGAAGGCGGCCGTGTTCTCGTCCAGCACCGGCCAGTCGAAGGCGTCGGCACGGCCGGCGATCAGATCCTCGTAATCCAGGATCTCGAAACGGGTAGCCAGGGCGGGAGGCACCGGATCGGCCGGCGGCTCCAGCAGCACCAGGGTCTGCAGCGTGGCCGGCAGCCCGTCGCCAATGCCGGCCAGGACCGGCAGGAACATCGGGTCGAGGAACAGATGGGTGTCGCCGGCATCGGCCAGGATGTAGGCGATCTGGCCCGAGAACAGCCGCGGATTGACCGTGTGGCACACCGCGCCGATGCCGCTGACGCCGTAATACAGCTCGAGATGCCGGTGGTCGTTCCAGGCCAGCGTCGCCAGCCGCTCGCCCTGGGCCACGCCGCGGGCCGTCAGGGCATGGGCCAGCCGGGCGGTGCGGGCGGCGATGTCGGGGTAGGTGTGGGTGACGGTGCTGCCGTCGTGACGCTGGGTGATGATGCGCGCTTCCCGGTGGGAACGGGCCGCATGCTCCAGCAGCGCGCCGATGCGCAAGGGTTCGTGCTGCATCCGGCCGAGCATCGGCTCCTCCCCTGTGCCGCGGCGGTGCGCCGCCTTTCACAGAGGATAAGAGGAAAGCCGGCCGGAGCTACAGCGGAAATGGGGGGAAGCCGCCGCGGGCGGGGAGAGGCTCAGGCCTGCGCCAGCATGTATTCGCGGTCGACCGAGGAGTCGTGCACGCGGTGGTCGAAGCCGTAGACGTGCAGCGAGATCGCGACCGCGTCGCCGTCATTGACCATCTGGTGGATGTTGGGGCCGGTCGTCTCCAGGCTCGCCATGTCGCCCGGGCGGTGCAGAATTTCCGAGATCCGGGCCACGCGGACCTCGTCCAGCGCCCGGAAGCGGAATTCGCTCAGTCTGCCGCGGATGATGCCAAAGGCGCAGGGGCAGTGATGGTCGTGGATCGCGGTCCGGGCGCCGCGGTCCCATACCATGGCCCAGACGCTGCGCCGGGCATCGTTCCACAGCAGGTTGCGGGCGTAGCGGCCGGGCCGCCACATCAGGTCCAGGTCGCAGACCAGCTCGGGATGGGCCGTGAAATGCTCCAGGATCGCCTCGGCCGACGCGCCGAAATCCGGCAGGGTCTTCTGCATCGGGCCTTGCCACCGGGCGGTGGCGCGGACGGCGTCTGCTGCGGCTGCATAAGTCATGGTCCGGCCTGCCTCTCCAATCCTCGGACCAGCGTAGGCCCCGCCGGCGGGAATCGGTTTGCGTTGTCGCCGGAAAGAACGGGATGGTCGGAAAATCATTTTCGGATCTCGCTGGATCCGTAGAAAATGATTCCATCAGTGGCATTCCGGGCGACGTCGCCCATGCGCCGCAACCGAAGGACCGCCATGGCCCCGCCGACCACGCTCAAGCTCGACGAGATCGACCTCAGGATCCTGAAGGCGCTGCAGGCGGATGCGACGATCGCGCTGGCCGATCTGGCGGAGAAGGCCGGGATCTCGGCCACGCCGTGCTGGCGCCGGGTCCAGAAGCTGGAGCAGGCCGGCATCGTCCGCAAGCGGGTGGCGCTGCTCGACAAGGCCGCCCTCAATGTCGGGGTGACGGTGTTCATCGCCGTGCGCACGAACCAGCACTCGGTCGAATGGCTCGAGCGCTTCAGCAGGGCCGTGCGCGACCTGCCGGAGGTGGTCGATGTCTATCGGATGAGCGGCGAGGTCGACTACCTGCTCAAGGCCCATGTCGCCGATATCGCCAGCTATGACGAGCTGTACAGGAAGATCATCGCCCGGATCGAGCTCGCGGACGTCACCTCCATGTTCGCCATGGAGGAGATCAAGTCGACGACCGAGATCCCTCTCGGCTTCGTCAAGCCCTGAGATCACCGGGCCGCCAACGGTCCGGCCGGCTTGCCGCCCCGCCGTCGGGGAGGACACTTTACCTGTTGGTAAATTTTTTCGGTCGGCCTGTCGATTCCGGGCCGGCCCGTTCGTCTTCTTCCTGAGAGCCGGCGGCCCGGAGCGGGATGGGCCCCTCCGCGAGACGATCCGGCAAAGGGTGGAAGAGGATTCCTATGTCGCAGCCGCGGACGGACACTTCCTATCGCTGGGTCATCATCGGCGTCGGCGCGCTCATGACCTGCGTCGGCATCGGCGCGATGTTCTCGCTGGCGATCTTCCTGCAGCCGATGGCGTCCGATACGGGCTGGAGCCGGGCCGGCATCTCCAGCGCCATGACGCTCAACTTCCTGGTCATGGGCGTGGCCGGCTTCGGCTGGGGCACGCTGAGCGACCGGCTCGGCGCCCGGATCGTGGTGCTGTGCGGCGCGGCGCTGCTGGGCCTGGCCCTGGTGCTGGCCAGCCGCGCCACCTCGCTGGCCTGGTTCCAGCTGATCTACGGCACGCTGGTCGGGCTGGCGGCCGGCGCCTTCTTCGCGCCGATGGTGTCGGCCGCCACCGCCTGGTTCGAGACCCATCGCGGCCTGGCGGTCTCGCTGGTCTCGGCCGGCGTCGGCGTGGCGCCGATGACCGTCTCGCCCTTCGCCGCCTGGCTGGTGGCGGATTCAGGCGGTGATCGTCACCCCCTTCATCCTGGCCGGCGCCATGGCGCCGGTGACCAGCGCCGGCGTGCTGACCCAGACCCTGGCCGAAAGCCTGGCCGGCATGGCCACGGCGCAGCTGTGCCGCCCCGGCGCGCCCGTCGTGTTCGGCTCCTTCGCCAGCTCGATCTCGATGCAGTCGGGCGCGCCGACCTTCGGCACGCCGGAGCCGGCGCTGGTGCTGTACGGCGCCGCCGCCCTGGCCCGGCGCCTGGGCGTGCCGTTCCGCTCCGGCGGGTCGCTCTGCGGCTCGAAGACGCCGGATGCGCAGGCCGCGTTCGAGAGCGCCCAGACCCTGCTGCCGACCATGCTGGGCGGGGTCAACTTCGTGCTGCACGCGGCCGGCTGGCTCGAAGGCGGCCTGGTCAGCTCCTACGAGAAGTTCATCCTCGATGCCGACCAGCTCGGCATGATGCAGGTGATGGCCGAGGGCATCGACCTGAGCGAGAACGGCCAGGCGATGGACGCGATCCGCCAGGTCGGGCCGGGCAGCCACTATCTCGGCTGCGACCACACCCAGCGCAACTTCGAGACCGCCTTCTACCGGTCGACCATCGCCGACAACAACTCGTTCGAGCAGTGGGAGGCCGAGGGCCGGCAGGACGCCTCGCAGCGCGCCAACACGATCTGGAAGCGGATGCTGGAGGAGTACGAGGCCCCGGCGATCGATCCGGCGGTCGACGAGGCGCTGCAGGACTTCATGCGCCGGAAGAAGGAGAGCATGCCCGACGCTTTCACCTGAGCTCGGCCGGGCTCAGCCCGACAGCGTCTGTGCCTTCCGCAAGGCCGGGAACAGGCGCATCCACAGCAGCGCCACGGCGATGGTGCCGAGCCCGCCGATGATCCCGGCCGGCACGGCGCCGAGCAGCCCGGCCACCATGCCGGATTCGAACTCGCCGAGCTGGTTGGAGGTGCCGATGAACAGCGAGTTCACGGCGCTGACCCGGCCGCGCATCTCGTCCGGCGTCAGCAGCTGCACCAGCGAGCTGCGGATCACCACGCTGACATTGTCGGCGGCGCCGAGCACGGCCAGCGCCGCCAGCGACAGGGCCAGGCTGGTGGAGGCGGCGAAGACCACGGTGGCGGCGCCGAACACGATCACCGCCCCGAACATCTTGAGGCCGATGGCGCGGCGCAGCGGCAGCCGGGTCAGCACCACCGACATGGTCAGCGCCCCGATTGCCGGGGCGGCGCGGAGCAGCCCCAGGCCCCAGGGGCCGGTCTGCAGGATGTCATGGGCATAGATCGGCAGCAGCGCCGTCGCCCCGCCCAGCAGCACCGCGACCATGTCGAGCGAGATGGCGCCGAGGATCATCGGCCGGCTGCGGATGAAGGCGATGCCGGAGAAGACCGAGCGCAGCGTCGCCGGCTCGCGCCGCGGCGCCGGCCGCTCCAGCCGCATCAGGATCATCAGGCCGCAGGCGCCGAGGAAGCAGGCGGCGGAGAGGGCGAAGGGCACGGTGGTGCCGACGGCGTAGAGCAGCCCGCCGATCGAGGGGCCGACGATCGTCGCCGTCTGCATGGCGGAGGAGGAGACGGCGAGCGCCCGGGGCAGGACCCCGGCCGGGACCACCCCCGGCAGCAGCGCCGCCATGGTCGGCTGCTCGAAGGCGCGGGCCGCGCCCAGAACCAGCACCGCGGCGAAGATGCCGGGCACGGTCAGCCACCCGTCCAGGATGCCGAGCGCCAGCACCACCAGCGTCAGGCCCTCGACCATCAGGCAGATCTGGACGATGCGGCGGCGGTCGTAGCGGTCGGCGACATGCCCGACCAGCAGCGTCAGCACCACCATCGGCAGGAACTGGAACAGCCCGACCAGCCCCAGGCTGTAGGCGCTGCCGGTCAGGGCATAGACCAGCCAGCCGATGGCCACGGCGGACATCTGGAAGCCGATGGCGGACAGCACCCGCGCGCCCCAGAACACCAGGAAGGACGGATGGTCGAGCAGCCGGTCGCTGCCCAGGGCGGTGGTGCTCATCGGCGGGGGCTATCCCGGGTCCCAGGCGAACAGGTCGAGCGGCTCGGCGAAGCCCTTCAGCGCGTGCGGGCCGATGCTGCGGCAGCCGGGCCGGCCGAGCAGCGCCGCGAAGCGGGGCGACATCAGCAGCGGCTCGCCGGTGGTGGCGCAGACGGTCTGGATCCGGCTGACCAGGTTGACGTCGCGCCCGATCACGGTGAAGTCCAGACGCCCGCCGGAGCCGATATTGCCGTAGGCGACCTCGCCGTGATGCAGCGCCACCCCGGCGCTCAGCGGCGTGCCGGCCTGGGAGGCGGAGTGGATGCGGTCGAGGGCCAGGCGGGCCGCCTCGAAGGCCGCGGCACAGCTGGCCACCGCCCCGTCATCGAGGTGGAAGAAGGCCAGCACCGCGTCGCCCATGAACTTCAGCACCTCGCCGCCGCCGGCGGTGATGGCCGGGACCAGCTGGTCGAAATACAGGTTCAGCCGGTCCAGCATCTGCTCGGGCGGCAGCCGGTTCGACAGCATGGTGAAATCGCGCAGGTCGCACAGCAGCAGCGCCGCGTCCAGCGTCTCGACATCGCCGCGCCGGATGTGGCCGTCGAGGATGCGCCGGCCGGTGATCGGCCCGACATAGGTGTCCAGCACAGTCGCCTCGGCCAGGCGCAGCAGCCGGATCTCGCAGGCGCCGCGCAGCGCCGGCACGATGCGCTCGAACACCGACCGGTCGGCCGCCGTGAACCCGCCCGGCCGCCGGGTGGCGAAGACCACGGCGCTGGCCGGGCCGTGGCCCATCACCATCGGCGCGACGATGGCCGCGCGCAGGCTGCGGCTGCGGAAGAAGTCGAGCTCCTCCAGCCCCGCCATGTCCTCGGGCGTGGCCAGGTCCAGCCAGATCCGACCCTCGGTGGCCCGGCGGATCGGGTTGGTGGCGAAGAAGGGCAGGCGCTCGATCGAATTGTCGCGGTCGAGATGCGCCACCGGCTCGCCCTCGGTCCAGGCCAGGGTGCGGGCCAGGATCTGCGGGTGCAGGGTGCGCAGATGCAGGCTCAGCCGGTCGATCGGCAGGCCGAGCGCTCGCAGCCGGCCGCCGAGGCCGGCCAGCATCTCGGTGTCGGACGCGTCGTGGCACTCATTGCCCGAGAGCCATTCGATCAGGCTGGGAAGGGGGGTGGAGGCCGGGTCGGAAAAGGTCATCTCGGACCGATGTTCGGAATGTAACAGGACTATAGGATCGGCAGCTGCCGGCGGCATTGCGCTTTTGGCGCAGGCCAGGGGCGATTGCGGCTCGGCCTGAACCGGCGATAACCTGACCTTATCAAGCCGTGCCCATCTCCGGAGGCCCGATGGTCATCCGCCAGCTCGAATACCTCGTCGCGCTCGCCCGCGAGAAGCACTTCGCCCGCGCGGCCGAGGCCTGCCGCGTGTCGCAGCCGGCGCTGTCCACCGCCCTGCGCCAGCTGGAGGAGGAGCTGCAGGTGCCGATCGTCGAGCGCGGCCACCGCTTCCAGGGCTTCACCCGCGAGGGCGCCTGCGTGCTGGACTGGGCCAAGAAGATCCTGGCCGACCGCGACGGGCTGGCGCAGGAGCTGGCGATGCTGCAGCAGGGCCTGGCCGGAAAGCTGCGGATCGGCGCCGTGCCCTCGGCCCTGCCGATCGTGTCGCTGATCACCTCGCCCTTCGCCCAGTCGCACCCGGCGGTCACCGTGTCGGTGCTGTCGCAGACCTCGATCCAGATCGAGGCCGGGCTGGAGAATTTCGAGATCGATGTCGGCGTCACCTATCTCGACAACGAGCCGCTGCGCAACGTCCGCAGCCTGCCGCTGTACCAGGAGGACTACATCCTGCTGATGCCGGCGGGCCAGGCGTCGCCGGCACGCCGGACCATCTCCTGGACCGAGGCGGCGGAGCTGCCGCTGTGCCTCTTGACCCCGACCATGCAGAACCGGCGGATCATCGACGGCATCTTCCGCTCGGTCGGCTGCGCGCCGCATGCGGCGGTGGAGACCGACAGCATCATCAACCTGTGCTCCCACGTCCGCTCCGGCTTCTGGTCCAGCGTCATGCCGCGGGCGCTGCTGCACCTGTTCGGGGTGCCGGCGGGCACCCGTGCCCTGCGGCTGGTCGACCCGGCCGCGACCCGCACGGTCGGCCTCGTGATGGCCGACCGCGACCCGCCTTCGCCCCTGGCCCGCGGCCTGTTCGACACGGCCCGGACCCTGGATCTGGACGCGGAGCTTCAGTCCACGCCGTTGCAGCCGGCAGCTTGATAAATGACGTTTATCGATTCATCCGGGCTTTGTATTTGAATCTGGTATACGCGCCCGGACATCCTAAATTAGTCGGGTGGCAGGCAAGGCCGCCCGGTCCAACGAACCCGAAAAGGGAGTGGGACGGATGCCGGAACGCCGAGGCTGGGACGCCGAGGTGGCGCGTGACGTGATCGCATCGCATGGTGCGACCGAGGGACCGCTGCTGCCGATTCTGCACGATCTGCAATCGATCTTCGGCCATGTGCCGCGCGAGGCTGTGCCGCTGCTGGCGGACGCGCTGAACCTGTCCCGCGCCGAGGTGCACGGGGTCATCACCTTCTATCATGATTTCCGGCGCGAGCCGGCGGGCCGGCACGTGCTGAAGCTGTGCCAGGCCGAGGCCTGCCAGTCGATGGGCGCGCGCGACTTGGCCGAGCAGCTGCGCCGGCGGCTCGACATCGGCCTGCACGAGACTACGGCGGACGGCCGGATCACGGTCGAGCCGGTCTACTGCCTCGGCAACTGCGCCTGCGCCCCGGCGGCGATGGCGGATGGCGAGCTGGTCGGGCGGATCGACGCCCAGCGCCTCGACCGCATCGTCGATAAGATGGAAGGTTTGGGGGAGGCCGCACGATGAAGGTCTTCGTCCCTCGCGACGCCGCTGCGGTCTCGGTCGGCGCCGATGACGTGGCCCGTGCGATCCAGGCCGAGGCCGCTGCCCGCGGCATCGAGCTGCAGCTGGTCCGCAACGGCTCGCGCGGCCTCTTATGGCTGGAGCCCTTCGTCGAGGTCGAGACCCCGGAAGGCCGCATCGGCTACGGCCCGGTGACCGCCGAGGACGTGCCCGGCCTGTTCGCCGCCGGCTTCGCCGAGGGCGGCGACCATCCGCTGCGCCACGGCCGTCCCGAGGAGATCCCCTACCTCGCCAGGCAGCAGCGCCTGACCTTCGCCCGCTGCGGCATCACCGACCCGCTGTCGCTCGACGATTACGAGGCGCATGACGGGCTGAGGGGCCTGCGCGCGGCCCTGGCGATGGAGCCGGCGGCGATCGTCGAGACGGTGACGGCCTCCGGCCTGCGCGGCCGCGGCGGCGCCGGTTTCCCGACCGGCATCAAGTGGCGCACCGTGCTCCAGGCCGAGGCCGACCGGAAATACATCGTCTGCAATGCCGACGAGGGCGACAGCGGCACCTTCGCCGACCGGATGATCATGGAGGGCGACCCCTTCCTGCTGGTCGAGGGCATGACCATCGCCGGCATCGCGGTCGGTGCCACCAAGGGCTTCATCTACATCCGCTCGGAATACCCGCATGCGGTGGCGGCGATGAACGCGGCGATCGACATCGCCTATCAGCGCCGCGTGCTGGGCCCCAGCGTGCTGGGCAGCGGCAAGCGCTTCGACCTCGAGGTCCGGGTCGGCGCCGGTGCCTATATCTGCGGCGAGGAGACGTCGCTGCTGGAGAGCCTGGAGGGCAAGCGCGGCACGGTGCGGCCGAAGCCGCCGCTGCCGGCGCTGAAGGGCCTGTTCGGCAAGCCGACGGTGATCAACAACGTGCTGTCGCTGACCTCGGTGCCGATCATCCTCGACAAGGGCGCCGCCTTCTACGCCGATTACGGCACCGGCCGGTCACGCGGCACCCAGCCGCTGCAGCTGGCCGGCAACGTCAAGCGCGGCGGGCTGATCGAGGTCGCGTTCGGCCTGACCCTGCGCGAGCTGATCGAGGATTTCGGCGGCGGCACCGCCAGCGGCCGGCCGTGCCGCGCCGTCCAGGTCGGCGGGCCGCTCGGCGCCTATTTCCCGGACAGTCTGCTCGACACGCCGCTCGACTACGAGTCGATGGCGGCGAAGAAGGGCATGCTGGGCCATGGCGGCGTGGTGGTGTTCGACGACCGCGTCGACCTTGCTGTCCAGGCCCGCTTCGCCATGGAATTCTGTGCGGTCGAAAGCTGCGGCAAGTGCACGCCCTGCCGCATCGGGTCGACCCGCGGCGTCGAGACCATCGACAAGATCATCGCCAACCGGGAGGCGGGCGGGCGTGAGCTCGGCCGCAACCTGACGCTGATCGAGGACCTGTGCGAGACCATGCTGGACGGGTCGCTCTGCGCCCTCGGCGGCCTCACCCCCTATCCGGTGCTCAGCGCCCTGACCCACTTCCCCGATGATTTCGACCGCGCGCCCGCCCCGGCGCAGGCCGCGGAATAAGGAGTCCATCCGATGGCTCTCATGACGGAACAGGATTTCGGGACCCCGGCGCGCACCTCGCCCAGCCTGGTGACGCTGGAGATCGACGGCCAGGTCGTGACCGTGCCGGCCGGCACCTCAGTGATGCGCGCGGCGGCGGAGGTCGAGACCGCGATCCCGAAGCTGTGCGCGACCGACAGCCTGGAGCCCTTCGGCTCCTGCCGGCTCTGCGTGGTCGAGATCGAGGGGCGGCGCGGCACGCCGGCTTCCTGCACCACGCCGGTCGAGCCGGGCATGAAGGTCCGGACGCAGACGCCGAAGCTGGCGAAGCTGCGCCGGAACGTGATGGAGCTCTACATCTCCGACCACCCGCTGGACTGCCTGACCTGCGCCGCCAACGGCGACTGCGAGCTGCAGGACATGGCGGGCGTCGTCGGCCTGCGCGAGGTGCGCTACGGCTATGACGGCGCCAACCACCTGGTGGGCGAGAAGGACACCTCCAACCCGTATTTCACCTTCGACCCGACCAAGTGCATCGTCTGCTCGCGCTGCGTCCGGGCCTGCGAGGAGGTGCAGGGCACCTTTGCCCTGACCATCGACGGGCGCGGCTTCGCCTCCTTCGTCTCGGCCGGCCAGGATGACGGCTTCAAGGAGAGCGAGTGCGTCTCCTGCGGCGCCTGTGTCCAGGCCTGCCCGACGGCGACGCTGATGGACAACAGCATCATCGAGGCTGGCCAGCCCGACCATTCGGCGGTGACCACCTGCGCCTATTGCGGCGTCGGCTGCGCCTTCAAGGCCGAGATGAAGGGCACCGAGGTGGTGCGGATGATGCCGTACAAGGACGGCAAGGCCAATCACGGCCACAGCTGCGTCAAGGGCCGCTTCGCCTGGGGCTACGCCACCCACAAGGACCGGATCACCAAGCCGATGATCCGCAAGCAGATCACCGATCCGTGGCGTGAGGTGTCGTGGGGGGAGGCGATCAATTACGCCGCCTCCGAGCTGAAGCGGATCCAGGCGACCTATGGCAAGGATTCGATCGGCGGCATCACCTCCTCGCGCTGCACCAACGAGGAGACCTACCTCGTCCAGAAGATGATCCGCGCCGGCTTCGGCAACAACAATGTCGACACCTGCGCCCGCGTCTGCCACTCGCCGACCGGCTACGGCCTGGGCCAGACCTACGGCACTTCGGCCGGCACCCAGGATTTCGACAGCGTCGACGAGACCGACGTGATGATGGTGATCGGCGCCAATCCGACCGACGCCCACCCGGTGTTCGGCAGCCGGATGAAGCGCCGGCTGCGCGAGGGCGCCAGGCTGATCGTGGTCGACCCGCGCCGCATCGACCTGGTGAAGTCGGCGCACATCAAGGCCGACCACCACCTGCAGCTGAAGCCCGGCACCAACGTCGCCATCATCAACGCGCTGGCGCATGTGATCGTGACCGAAGGGCTGGTGGCGGAGGACTATGTCCGCGAGCGCTGCGATATCGCCGAGTTCTCGCGCTGGACCGAGTTCATCGCCGATCCGCGCCATGCGCCGGAGGCGGTGGAGGAGCTGACCGGCGTGCCGGCGGCCGAGATGCGGGCGGCGGCGCGGCTGTACGCCACCGGCGGCCGGGCCGCGATCTATTACGGGCTTGGCGTCACCGAGCACAGCCAGGGGTCGACCATGGTCATGGGCATGGCCAACCTGGCGATGCTGACCGGCAATGTCGGCCGCCGCGGCGTCGGGGTGAACCCGTTGCGCGGCCAGAACAACGTCCAGGGCTCCTGCGACATGGGGTCCTTCCCGCACGAGTTTCCGGGCTACCGCCACGTCGCCGGCGACGAGGTGCGGAAGATCTACGAGGACATGTGGGCGGTGCCGCTGTCGGCCGAGCCGGGGCTGCGGATCCCCAACATGCTCGACGCCGCCGTCGAAGGCGGGTTCAAGGGGCTCTACGTGCAGGGCGAGGACATCGCCCAGTCCGACCCCGACGTGAAGCACGTCACGGCCGGCCTGGCGGCGATGGAATGCGTCATCGTCCAGGACCTGTTCCTGAACGAGACCGCCAGCTACGCCCATGTCTTCCTGCCCGGCTCCTCCTTCCTCGAGAAGGACGGCACCTTCACCAATGCCGAGCGGCGGATCAGCCGCGTCCGGCGCGTCACCCCGCCCAAGGCCGGCTATGCCGACTGGGAGGTGACGATGCTGCTGTCCGAGGCGCTGGGCTATCCGATGCGCTACACCCACCCGAGCGAGATCATGGACGAGATCGCCCGGACCACGCCGAGCTTCGCGGGCGTGTCGTTCCAGCGGCTGGATGAGCTGGGCTCGGTGCAGTGGCCGTGCAACGACGCGGCGCCGGAAGGCACGCCGATCATGCATATCGACCACTTCGTCCGCGGCAAGGGCCGGTTCATGATCACCGAGTTCGTGCCGACCGAGGAGCGCACGGGCCCACGCTTCCCGCTGGTGCTGACCACCGGCCGCATCCTCAGCCAGTACAATGTCGGCGCCCAGACCCGGCGCACCGAGAATGTCGCCTGGCATGACGAGGACGTGCTGGAGATCCACCCGACGGATGCCGAGAACCGCGGCATCCGCGACGGCGACTGGGTGGCGCTGCACAGCCGGTCGGGTGAGACCAGCCTGCGGGCCAAGATCTCGGAGCGGATGCAGCCGGGGGTCGTCTACACCACCTTCCACCATGCCGAGACCGGCGCCAATGTGGTGACCACCGACTATTCCGACTGGGCCACGAACTGCCCGGAATACAAGGTGACGGCGGTGCAGGTGCGGCGGGTGAACCACCTGTCCGACTGGCAGATCGGCTATCGCGAGCTGCGCCAGAAGACGATCCAGATCGAACGGCCGCAAGAGGCTGCGGAGTAGCCATGGCCCTGCCTCCAACCGATCTGCGCCTGCCGGCCCGGCGGCTGACCCGGGACGACCGGGTCGAGCCGGTGGAGGAGGTGGTCGCGGCCGAGGTGCCGGTGGCGCTGGTCTATAACGGCCTGTCCTATGCCGTGATGATGGCGTCGCCGGCGGATCTCGAGGACTTCGCCCTCGGCTTCAGCCTGACCGAAGGGCTTGCCGACGCGCCGTCCGACCTGACGGTCGAGGAGGTCGCGGGCGACGAGGAGCGTGGCGTCGAGGTGCGCATGGCGCTGCGCGGCGCCCAGTTCTCCCAGATGCTGCAGAAGGTGCGCAACATCACCGGCCGCACCGGCTGCGGCATCTGCGGCACCAGCGACCTTGACACCCTGCATGGCCGCAAGCGCCGCGCGCCGAAGCCGATCGAAATCGAACTGGCGGCGATCCGCCGGGCGCTGCACGACCTCGACGGGCTGCAGGACATCCGCAGCCGCACCGGCGCCGTCCACGCCGCCGCCTGGGCCGACCGCGACGGCCGGATCCGGCTGGTGCGCGAGGATGTCGGCCGGCACAACGCGCTCGACAAGCTGGTGGGGGCCCTGGCCCGCGCCGGCATCGACGCCGGGCAGGGCTTCTGCGTCATCACCAGCCGCTGCAGCTTCGAGATGGTGCAGAAGACGGCCGCGGCCGGGATCCCGGTCCTGGTCGCGATCTCGGCGCCGACGACGCTGGCCATCGACACGGCCAAGGCGGCCGGCGTGACGCTGGTTGCCTTCGCCCGGCGCGACAGCATGACCGCCTACACCGATTTCTCCCCGTTGCTCCCAGCCAAGGTCGAAGCATGAGCGGCAGCTCCGACAAGATCATCCGCATGGCGAACCAGATCGCCAGCTTCTTCGCCTCCTATCCCCAGGAGGAGGCGGTTGCCGGCGTGCGCAAGCACATCAAGGATTTCTGGGAGCCGCGGATGAAGGCGCAGATCCGCGCCGAGGTCGCGGCGAAGAACGCCGAGCTGAACCCGCTGGTGGTGCAGGCGGTCGAGACCCTTTCGGGCTGAGCGCGCGACCCGGGTGGACGGCGGGCCGTGGCCGATTATGATGTCGGCCGGGCAAAGCCGGGGTCCGCATGGGGTCGATCACAGCGTCGGTCAAGCGCTACGAGGTCTGGCTCGAGGAGCAGCTCGGCCGTCAGCTCGTGCAGGCCGATCTCGACCGCAAGCACCGCAGGATGGAGGAGAGCGACTTCCTCTTCCTGCGCGCCACCTGCTTCCGCTGGGCCGAGACCGCGCATGAGCTGTGCCCCGGCCTGATGGGCGCGCCGCGCGTCGTCTCGGTGGGCGACGCCCATATCGGCAATTTCGGGCTGTGGCGCGATGCCGAGGGGCGGCTGATCTGGGGTGTGAACGATTTCGACGAGGCGGCGGAGACGCCCTACGCCCTCGACCTCGTCCGCCTGGCGACCAGCGCTGTCCTGGCGCGCGGCCGCGACCGCTCGGTCTCCCTCGACGAGATCTCTGCCGCCATCCTCGGCGGCTATGTCGAGGGGCTGCGGGCGCCGGCCGCCTTCGTGCTGGAGCGGCGGCATCTCTGGCTGCGCGACCTGGTGCTGGCCAGCGACGAGGAACGCGAGCGGTTCTGGTCGGCGCTGGAGCAGCTGCCGCGCACATCGGCGCCGCGGGCCTATCGCGAAGCGTTGGCCGCCGCCATGCCGGATTCGGATCTGGCCGTGGCGATGGCCCGGCGGACGGCGGGGCTCGGCAGCCTCGGGCGGCCGCGCTGGGTCGGGCTGGCCGACTGGCATGGCGGGCCGGTGGCGCGCGAGGCCAAGCCGCTGCTGCCCTCGGCCTGGTCGCTGGTCCAGGGCGGCGACCGCAAGATGCGCTTCGCCGAGATCGCCTTCAGCCGGTATCGCATCGCCGATCCCTGGCTGAGGCCGCGCAAGGGCATCGTCGTCCGCCGGCTGGCGCCGAACAGCCGCAAGCTCGACTTTCCGACCCTGGCCGATCCGGGCCTGATGCGGCGGCTGCTGACGGCGATGGGGGCGGAGCTGGCCAATCTGCACTCCGCCCGCCGCTCGCGCGCCCGCGCCGTCGCCGAGGATCTCGAGGCGCGGAAGCCGGCTTGGCTGCGCGACGCCGCCGGCAGGGTCGCCGAGGCGACGCGGCAGGATCGGGTGGCGTGGCGGTCACGGCGTTAAGTGGGGCTGTGGAGATGGCAATGCAGCGCATGGGCATGTGCATCCGGCTGAAGCCGGAGGCGGTGGCGGAGTATCTGCGGCTCCACCAGGCTGTCTGGCCCGAGGTGCTGGCGATGATCAGCGCCTGCCACATCCGCAACTACTCGATCTTCCTGAAGCAGCCGGAGAACATCCTGTTCGGCACCTGGGAGTATCACGGGGCGGATTTCGCCGCCGACATGGCGCGGATGGCGGCCGATCCGAAGACGCAGGACTGGTGGGCGCTGTGCGCGCCGTGCCAGGAGCCGTTCGAGACCCGGGAGGAGGGGGAGTGGTGGGCCATGATGCCGGAGGTCTTCCACCTCGATTGAAACGCCCTCCGCGCCATCGTGAAGTCCCATGAACCGCGGCTTCCACGCTGCGAAAATCGGATGGGGGACCTCCCAAATGGGGGTGTCGGGGCGGTGCCGGATCAATGACACTCCGACTACCGCCTCGACCCTGTCGGGGCGGCCGGCGAAGGCTTCGCCGGACTGACTCCATTGCTCCACTTCAGGGCCGGCCCGCACCGCAACCGGGCCGGCCTCTTTTCGTGGCTCTGGAGCCTGGAAGCAGGAATGGCGCCGGACGGCGCTATCGCGGCTTCGACCGGCCTGCCGGAAACGGGATCTGCCGTGCGATGCGGTCGGCCAGCTCGCCGAGCGCATCGCTCATCGCCCGGACCTCGGCGGCGGTGCTGTCGTCGGCCGGGCGGCGGGTGATCCGTGCCGTCTCGGTCCGGGGCCGGCCGCCAGACTTGCGCTGCACCCGCCACTGCGCCTCCAGCACCACGGTGCCGTCGGCCTCCGGGTCGAAGCGGCCCAGTGCCAGCTCCACCGTCAGGGCCTCGTCGCCCGACAGCGTCCGGCTGGTGGTGACGACCGAGCCTGCGGGCAGCCGGGCGGCCAGGTCGTCGGCCAGCACCCGCTGCACCATGTTGGCCAGCGGCTCGCCCCAGCGCTCGAACTCCTCGACCCCGAGCTCGACCGTGCCGGAACGCCGGACGATCTGCGGCCGGTCGAGATATTTCGGAACCTCGACCGCCGCCACCGAGGCCGTGACCGGCCGTCCCGCAACGGCCGCGCCCGGCACGGTCGCCAGGGTGTAGACCTTGGGCGGCGTCGAGGAGCAGGCGGCCAACGCTGCGGCGGCCAGGAGCCCGGCGAGGAGGCCGCGGCGGGGCAGGGGCAAAGCGTGCATCAGTCCAGCCCTCCGGTCTTGCCCCGGATCAACGCCTCGGGGTGCTGCTCGAGATAGTCGGAGAGGATGCGGACCGACCGCAACGTGTCCTCGACCTGGCTCATCAGCCGGGTCAGGTCGCGCTTGAAGGTCGACTCCGCGCCATAGCCCTGGTTCATCGACCCCAGCGTGCCGCTGAGCCGCTGCACCGCCTGCTGCGCCGTGGCGAGCAGCGGCGGCAGCTTCTCGATCACCGGGCCCAGGTCGGTGTTGGCCTGGCTCAGCAGCTGCTGGGTCGAGGACAGGGCGCCGGCCAGGGAGCGCAGCGACTCCGTGATCTCCGGCGCCGCGGCCAGCGTCTCGACGGATTTCAGCGTCGCGTTGGCCTGGTCGATCAGCTTGTCGAGGGGCAGCGCCGACACCTTGTCGAGGATGCCGTTGATCGACCGCATGGCGCTGTCGAGCTGCCCGGGAACGCTCGGGATCACCGGATAGCGGTCGCCGGTGCCGAGTTCGGCGGGCACCGCGTCGGGATACATGTCGAGGGTGACGACCATCTGGCCGGTGATCAGGTTGCCGGTCTTCAGCTGCGCCCGCAGCCCGCGGCGGACCAGCCCCGCGACGACGGCACCGCTGCCGAAATTCTCCTCGGTGCCGACCAGCTCGATCCGCTGCGGCTCGACCTCGATCGTCACCGGGATGCGCGCCTCGCCCGCGGCGGCGTCGTATTGCAGCCGGACATCCGTGACCTGGCCGATCTTGAGGCCATGCCACTCGACCGCGGCGCCCGGCGCCAGGCCGCCGACCGATTCGTTGAAGTACACCAGATAGGGCAGGCGGACCGTGTACTGCGCCTCCTCCACGCTCTGCTGGTCCTTGAACAGCGGGAAGGTGGTGCCCGCCTTGGCCGGCTGGCCGGTCCGGGCGGTGGCCGGGGTGTCGAAGGCGAGGCCGCCGGCCAGCACCGCCTGCAGGGATTCGAGCTGCAGCTTCAGCCCTTGCGGCCCGGTGGTCAGCGAGATGCCGGCCGCGTTCCAGAACCGCGTCCCGGCATAGACCTGGCGGTCGAAGGGCGCGCGGATGAAGGCGTGGATCGTCACCCCCTCCTCGAGATTCGAGGAATCGAAGCCCATGACTTGGCCGACCTGGACATCGCGGAAATAGATCGGCGACCCGGCGCCGACCGAGCCGATCCGGTCGGCGGTCAGCAGGAACTCGGTGCCTGGCACGTCGGCCCGCACCACCGGCGGATCCTCCAGCCCGGTGAAGCTGCGCTCGCTGTCGCCCTGGCCGGGGTCGAGCTCGATGAACGCCCCGGACACGATGGTGGAGAAGCCGGTCAGCCCGCCCGACGCCGACAGGCGCGGCCGCACCACCCAGAAGCGCGTGCCCTGGCGCAGATGCGCCGCCGCCTCCCTGGTCATCTCGGCGGTCACCTCGACATGGCTCAGATCGTCGGACAGGGCGATCGCCTTGACCGTGCCGAACACCACCTCCTTGTGCTTGATCAGGGTCTTGCCGGCCTCCAGCCCGTCCGCGGACTGGAAACTGATGGTGATGGTCGGCCCCTTCTCGGAGAAGGTGATCCAGGCGAGGTAGAGGCCGACCAGCGCCGCGACGATCGGCACCAGCCAGATCGGGGTCAGCCGGCGCTTGCGATCGATGCGCGGGGCGGGGGCCGCCGGCCCGGGATGATCGTCGGTCTCAGTCACGGTTTTCCCCCGCCGCATCCCAGATCAAGCGCGGATCGAACGTCATGGCCGCGATCATGGTCACGATCACCACCGCAGCGAAGGAGACGGCGCCGATTCCGGGCTCGATCGTCGCCAGCTGGCCGAGCTGGACCAGCGCCACCAGGATCGAGATCATGAAGATGTCGATCATCGACCAGCGGCCGACCGCCTCGACGATGCGGTAGATCACGGTCCGGTTGCGCAGCTGGCCCTGGGCGCCGCGCTGGGTCGTGACCAGCAGGTAGATCAGCCCCGCCAGCTTCAGCACCGGCACGGTGATCGAGGCGAAGAACACCAGCGCGGCCAGCGGCCACATGCCGGAATCGGCCAGCTCGATCACCCCGCTCATGATCGTGTCCGGCGCGCCGCTGCCCAGCGAGATCACGGTCATCACCGGGAACAGGTTGGCCGGGATGTAGAGGATGATCGCGGTCGCCACCAGCGCCCAGGTCCGGGT
>NZ_JANX01000053.1 GCF_000767795.1 Inquilinus limosus MP06
ATGTCCCCTTGGCACGTTATATGATAGACACAATATTATAGTCGTCATCTAAAAAGGCAATCGCCGCCGCCGTCGCGCGGCATACCGGGAGGCCGGCATGCGCTACAGCAAGGACCACAAGCAGGAGACTCGCGAGCGGATCATCCGCACCGCCGCCAGGCGCTTCCGCGAGGACGGGGTGGAGGCGACGGGCGTGGCCGCGCTGATGGCCGATGCCGGGCTGACCCATGGCGGCTTCTACGCCCATTTCCCGTCGAAGGAGGCGCTGGTGGCCGCCGCCTGCGCCGAAGGCTTCGGCGAGAGCCGGCGACGGATGCGCAAGACCATCGAGCAGCGCCCGCCGGGCGAGCGGCTGGCGGCGATGGCCGAAGCTTACCTGTCGGCGGCACATCGCGACCATCCGGGCCAGGGCTGCATCGCCGCCGCGATCGGGCCGGAGATCGCGCGCCACCCGGCCAAGACCCGTGCCGAGTTCACCGAGGGGCTGCGCGGCCTGGTGGAGACAGCCGAGGCGGCCCTCGCCGCCGATGGCGGCGACCCGGCCAGGGCGCCTCAGGCGGTCGCGACCATGGTCGGCGCTCTGATCCTGGCTCGCGGCGCGGCCGATGAGGCTCTGTCGGACCGGTTCCTGAAGAGCGGGCTCGAGGCCGTCCGGGGCATGGTGCCGAAGGCCGGCTGAGCGGCGCCGCCCAGGTTGCAACCGCAACGTCGCGGCCGTCGCGTCGCGCTGCGGTCCGGTGCTAGCATCAGCCTCTCGCTGTGATATCCCGCGAATTCACATCAGCGTGAGAGGAATGGACATGCGCCGAACTGTGGGAAGCGTTCTGCGGTGCGCGGCGGTCGCCATCGGCCTCGGGCTGGCGGTCCCCGCTCTTCTGGTCCCGGCGGCCACCACCCGGGTGCAAGCCGCCGAGGTGTGGCAGACCCTGCCGGCCCTGGGCCCGGCGCCCAAGACCGACAGCAGCGGCATGGCGCCGGTCAACGATATCCAGATGTACTATGCCGTCTACGGCAAGGGTCAGCCGGTGATCCTGCTGCATGGCGGGCTGTCGAACTCCGACTACTGGAACTACCTGATCCCGGACCTAGTGAAGCATCACTTCCAGGTGATCGTCGCCGACAGCCGTGGCCATGGCCGCAGCACCCGCTCGGCCCAGCCCTACAGCTACGACCTGATGTCGTCGGACGTGCTGGCGCTGCTGGACTATCTCAAGATCCAGAAGGCCGACCTGGTGGGCTGGAGCGACGGCGGCATCATCGGCCTCGACATCGGCATCCACCACCCGGAGCGGCTGAACCGCGTCTACGCCTATGGCGCCAATTCCGACCTGACCGGGCTGAAGCCGGATTTCGACAAGAACCCGACCTTCGCCGCCTTCATCGAGCGCGCCGGCACCGAATACAAGGCGCTATCGAAGACGCCGGACCAGTACGACGGCTTCTTGCAGCAGATCTCGCAGATGTGGGCGACCCAGCCCGACTTCACCGCCGACCAGCTGCGCGGCATCAAGGTTCGCTTCGCCATCGCCGATGGCGAGCATGACGAGGGCATCAAGCGCGAGCACACCGAGTACATGGCCCGCACCATCCCGGGCGCGGAGCTGCACATCCTGCCGAATGTCAGCCATTTCGGCATGCTGCAGAACCCGAAGGAGTTCAACGCCGCGGTCGTCAAGTTCCTGACCGAGAAGTAAGCCCCCCGCCCCCTGTCCGCCCGGCGTTGCGGCGCCGGGCGGCGGGCTGGTAGAAGGCGCCATGGCCCGCCCGATCTTCACCTTCCCCGACGACGCCGCGTGGAACGAGGCGCGCCAGGCGGTCGAGTTCGGAGTCGAGGTCGGTGACTATGCCGGCCGCGTGTTCCTGCCCTCGGCGGCGCTGCGCTCGCTGCTCGGGCACCGACCGACGCCGGCGGAGGCGGTCGAGATCTACCACCATCACCGCGCCGGCATCGAGCGCGCAGCGGAGCTGCGGATCGAGGAGCGGCGGCTGGACCCCGACGCCAATGTGACGCTGGACGGGCGCGACCTGCGGCGCCGCTGAGCGCCGCCCCTGCCTTCCATCATCACAGGATTGCGGTCATCGCCCGATTGCGATAGCCAGTTGCGAATGACACGCATTCGTTTCCAACAGCGATGATTGAGATCCTGCGGCCGGTCTTCACCGGCGACCTGGCGCATTGCGGCGAGGCCGTGGTGCTGCCGGATGACGGGCGCCCGGCCCTGCCCGGCCGCAGCCTGCTGGACCCGGCGGCGATCGACCGGGTGCTGGACGCCTATGCCGGCCAGTATCCCGGCGCGGACCGGCGCGCAATCGCCTCCTTCTGGTCGCAATGGTACTTCGCCCGGCTGCTGCCGCCGGTGATGGCGGCCAGCCTGCTGCTCGGCCGCCGCTTCCCGATCGCCCTGGCGGAGATCGGCGTGATCCGCGCGCCGGAGGGCCACCCGATCGCCTTTCGCCTGGAACATGACGGCACGCCCGAGGACGAGCCCGACGCCTTCCGCCGCTTCGACCGGCTGGTCGCCGGCCATATCGAGCCCTTCATCGCCGCCTGGGCCGCGCACACCCGGGTGGCGCCGCGGCTCTACTGGAACAACGCCGCGGTGTATCTCGACTGGATCCTGGGCGAGATCGCGGCCCATCCCCTGGCGGATGCCGGCCTCGCCGCCGAGGCCCGTCGGCTGCTGTCCGACCGCGAGCGGCCGGACGGCACGCCGAATCCGCTGTTCGAGCCGATCCAGACGGTCGAGGAGGATGGCGAGGCCAAGCGCTGGCGCCGGCTGTGCTGCCTGCGCTACCGGCTGCCGGAGATCGCCGAATGCGGCACCTGCCCGCATCTGCGGGCCCGGCTGCGCAAGGCCGCCCCGGCGCAGCAGGTCGCCTGAGAATACGGATGGTGAGCCGGGTGGGACTCGAACCCACGACCAGGGGCTTAAAAGGCCTCTGCTCTACCGACTGAGCTACCGGCTCACACTGCCGGCCCGGAACCTGTCCGGGCGGGCGGGCCGCACATTAGGGAGGCACCGCCCGACGGTCAACACCTGCTCGGTTATTCCCCGACGATCCCTTTGCGGGCAAACTGCTCGGTCAGGCGCTTGGCCACCAGCGGGCTGACGAAGGGCGCGATGTCGCCGCCCAGCCGGCCGATCTCCTTGACGAATCGCGAGGAGATGAACTGGTAGCGGTCCGACGCCATCAGGAACACCGTCTCGATCACCGGATTGATCTTGGCGTTCATGCCGGCCATCTGGAACTCGTACTCGAAATCCGAGACGGCGCGCAGGCCGCGCACCACCGTGGTGGCGCCCACCGAGGCGGCGAAGTTCATCAGCAGCATGTCGAAGGAACGGACCTCGATCGAGATCCCCTGGGCCACCAGGGGCGCGACGTCGGCCCGCACCAGCTCCACCCGCTCGTCGGTCGAGAACAGCGGGCCCTTGCCGTCGTTGCGGGCCACGGCGACGACCAGATGGTCGACGATCCGCGTGGCCCGCTGGATGATGTCCATATGGCCCTTGGTGATGGGATCGAAGGTGCCGGGATAGACCCCGATGCGCGCCTTGGACATCCGTGCGGCTTTCCTTATGCGCCGTCGCCGCCTGTCGCGGCGCCGTCCTGTTGCCCCTCAGCGGCCTCATCGGACGAACCACCGTCCTCGGCCGCGTCCTCGCCGTTCTCCTCCGGCACCGAGGCGACGGAGACCACGCGCTCGCCCCCGGCGACGTTGAACAGCCGCACGCCCATGGTCTTGCGGGCGGCGATGCGCACGTCGGAAACCGGGCAGCGGATCAGCTGGCCGCCATCGGTCACCAGGATGATCTCCTGGTTCGGCGAGATCGGGAAGCTGGCGGCCACGGCGGTGTTCTTCTCACCCATCTCCATGGCCCAGATGCCCTTGCCGCCGCGCCCCGTGAGCCGATAGCCATAGGCCGAGCTGAGCTTGCCGAAGCCCTCCTCGCTGACCGTGAGGATGAACTCCTCGCCGGCCTCCATCGCGGCGAAGCGGGCGGGGTCGAGGTCGTGCTCCACCACCGTCTCACTGTCCTCGCCGTCGGTCTCCTCGCCCTCGGCCCGGCGCGCCGCATTGGCCATGCGCAGGTAGTTGGCGCGCTCATCGGCCGTGGCGTCGAGATGGTGCAGGATCGAGATCGAGATGACGGTGTCGCCCTCGGCCAGGCGGATGCCGCGGACGCCGGTCGAATCGCGACCCTTGAAGACGCGGACGTCGGTGACCGGGAAGCGGATGCACATGCCGCTGTGCGTGGCCAGCAGCACGTCCTGGTCGTCGCTGCAGACCTTGACGCCGATCAGGCTGTCGCCCTCGTCCAGCTTCATCGCGATCTTGCCGTTGCGATTGATGCTGGTGAAATCGGCCAGGCTGTTGCGGCGGACATTGCCGCTGGCCGTGCCGAACATGACGTAGAGCTGGTCCCAGGTGCTCTCATCCTCCGGCAGCGGCATGACGGTGGAGATGGTCTCGCCCTGCTGCAGCGGCAGCATGTTGACCATCGCCTTGCCGCGCGACTGCGGCGTGCCGACCGGCAGGCGGTAGACCTTGAGCTTGTAGACGATGCCGCGGCTGGAGAAGAACAGCATCGGCGTGTGGGTGTTGGCGACGAACAGGTCGGAGACGAAATCCTCGTCCTTCGTCGCCATGCCGCTGCGGCCCTTGCCGCCGCGGCGCTGCGCCCGGTAGGTCGACAGCGGCACCCGCTTGATGTAGCCGCCGTTGGAGACGGTGACGACCATGTCCTCGCGCTGGATCAGGTCCTCGATATCGGCCTCGAATTCGAGGTCGAGGATCTCGGTCTTGCGCGGGGTGGCGAACTGGTCCTTCATCTCGACCAGCTCGCCGCGCATGATCTCCAGGAGCTTCTCGCGGCTGGCCAGGATCGACAGGTATTCCTGGATCTCGGCGACGATGGCGCGCAGGTCGTCGCCGATCTTGTCGCGCTCCAGCCCGGTCAGGCGGTGCAGGCGCAGGTCGAGGATGGCGCGGGCCTGGACCTCGGACAGGCGGTAGGTGCCGTCCTCGGCCAGCGGACGGCCGGGCTCGTCCACCAGCGCGATCAGCGGCGCGATGTCGCCGGCCGGCCAGGCCGTGGCCATCAGCTCCTCGCGCGCCGTCTGCGGGTCGGGCGCGCGGCGGATCAGCTCGATCACCGCGTCGATGTTGACCACGGCGGTGGCGAGGCCGACCAGCACATGGGCCCGTTCACGGGCGCGGGCCAGCAGGTAGCGGGTGCGCCGGGTGATCACCTCCTCGCGGAAGGCGATGAAGGCGTCGATGATCTGCTTCAGATTCAGCAGCTCGGGCCGGCCGCCATGCAGCGCCAGCATGTTGACGCCGAAGGAGGTCTGTAGCGGGGTCGAGCGGTACAACTGGTTCAGCACCACATCGGCGCTGGCGTCGCGCTTCAGCTCGACCACGATGCGCACGCCGTCGCGGTCGCTCTCGTCGCGCAGCTCGGAGATGCCCTCGACCGTCTTGTCGTTGACGACCTCGGCGATGCGCTCCATCAGCCGCGACTTGTTCACCTGGAACGGGATCTCGGTGAAGATGATCGCTTCGCGGTCCTTGCGGATCTCCTCGATCGACGACCGGGCCCGCATCACCACGCTGCCGCGGCCGGTAGCCGCGGCCGAGCGGATGCCGGAGCGGCCGAGGATCAGGGCGCCGGTCGGGAAGTCCGGCCCCGGCACGATCTGGTTCAGCTCCTCGATCGAGATGTCCGGCGCGTCGATGGTGGCCAGGCAGGCGTCGATCACCTCGCCCAGATTGTGCGGCGGGATGTTGGTGGCCATGCCGACGGCGATGCCGCCGGCGCCGTTGACCAGCAGGTTCGGGAAGCGCGACGGCACCACCGTCGGCTCGGACTGGGTCTCGTCGTAGTTCGGCTGGAACTCGACCGTGTCCTTGTCGATGTCGTCCAGCATCGCCTCGGCCGCCTTGGCCAGGCGCGCCTCGGTGTAGCGCATGGCCGCCGGCGGGTCGCCGTCCATCGAGCCGAAATTGCCCTGCCCCTGGATCAGCGGCAGCCGCATCGAGAAGTCCTGCGCCATGCGCACCATGGCGTCGTAGATCGCGGTGTCGCCATGGGGGTGGTACTTACCCATGACGTCGCCGACGACGCGGGCCGACTTCTTGAACGGCTTGGTCGAATCGTAGCCGCCCTCCTTCATCGCGAACAGGATGCGGCGATGCACCGGCTTGAGGCCGTCGCGCACATCCGGCAGGGCGCGGGAGACGATCACGCTCATGGCGTAATCGAGGTAGGAGCGCCGCATCTCCTCCTCGATCGTCACCGGGGTGATGTCGAAGTGGGGCGGCGTGGGCGAACGTTCGGTCAAAGCACTGTCCGGGCTGCTAAAAGGACGCGCCCGGACAGCCTGCCGGGCGGGCCGACGCTAGCACGTTTCCGCACCTGCGAACAATTCGTTACACCGGTCCGGGCCGGGTCGCGCAGAGGCCCCCTGGCGCAACGGATTTCAGGCCGTGGCGCCGGCTCCGGCGGCAGCCCGGGCATCGGCCCGCGCCAGCAGATGGAAGCGCACCGCGAGCAGGGTGACCGAAACCACGCTGGCGATCAGGATCGCCTCGAACAGCCCGGCGGCGCCGCGCTGGAGATGGACGCCCAGGACCCAGCCCAGCGGCGTCATCACCACGACGTAGGAGATGGTGTGCAGCAGCGTCGGCACGATGATGTCGCCGCGGCCGCGCAGGGCGTTGGCCATCACCACCTGGCCGCCATCGACGATCAGGATGAAGGTCGAGACCAGCACCACCGGGATCACCAGTGGGATCAGCGCGTGGTCATTGGTGTAGGCCTCGGCGATCGGCCGGGCCAGCAGCCACAGCGCGGCGCCGAAGCCGACCATGACGACGCTGTTGACGCCGAGCCCGACCCAGCCGGCCAATACCATGTCCTTGAGGTCGCGCCGGCCATGGGCGATGCCGACCCGGACCGCGGTGGCGGAGCCGAGGCCGAGCGCCACCATGAAGATCAGGGCGATCAGGTTGAGGCCGATCGAATAGGCGGCCAGCGGCAGGTCGCCGAGAATGCCGGCGAAGAAGGTCAGGGCGGTGAAGGCGCCCGATTCGATGAAGATGCTGAGGCCGCCGCCATAGCCGAGCTGGCGCTGCCGGGACCAGTCGCTCCAGCGCCAGCCGCGCCAGCGGCGGATGCCGTAGGCCTCGCGGTCGCGCATCCACCAGACATAGGCGACCAGGCTGACCGCCAGGAACACGCGAGAGGCGGTGCTGGCCCAGGCGGCGCCGAGCGCCCCGAGCTCCGGCAGCCCGGCGACGCCGAACACCAGCAGCCAGTTGACCAGCGCGTTCAGGACATTGGCGGCGATCATCGCGATCATCCCCGGCACCGGCCGCTTCAGCCCTTCGAGGAAGAAGGCGGTGACGGTGTAGATCACCGCCGCCGGCATACCCCAGCCGAGGACGATGGCGATATCGGCGCCGGCCTTGGACAATTCCGGCGTCTGCCCGGTCAGGACCAGCAGCGGCTCGATGAAATGGCACAGCACGGCCAGCACCAGGCCGATGGCGCCGCCATAGATCAGCGCCCGGTGCCAGACCGCGCCGCACTCGTCCGGCCGGCCGCGCCCCAAGGCGTTGGCGGTGGTCACCAGGGTGCCGATGACGAGGCCCGTGGAGGTGCCGATCATGCTGCCGATCGGGGCATTGGCGATCGAGAGATGGGCCAGGTCGGTGCTGCCGTAGCGGCCGACGAACAGCGTGTCGACCAGCGCCATCAGGATCAGCCCGGCGCGGGCGACGATCACCGGCAGGGCCAGGCGCGTCAGCTCATGGACATGTCGCCGGACCCGGGCGCGCATCCAGCTTTCGCCCGGCCGGATCGGAACCTGGTACGTCACGGCGCCCCTCCTCCCCTTGGAGCGGCACCCTAGCAGCCCGGCGCGGCGGATATCAGGGGGCCCGACGCCGGCCTGCCATGCGGTTCCCCCGGCGGCTTGGAACCGGCTATGCTGGCCCGTCATCACCGGCAGGCCGTCGCCATGATCACCGCCCTCGCCCTGTTCGCCGTGCCCGTCGCCATCGCCGCCATGATCCCCGGCCCGGCCCAGACCGCGCTGGTGGCGCGGGTGCTGTCGCGCGGTGCCGGCGAATCCCTGCCCTTCGTGCTCGGCATGGTCGCCGGCAACGCGCTGTGGCTGGCCGCGGCGGTGTTCGGCCTGTCGGCGCTGGCCCTGGCCTATGAGCCGGTCTTCGTCGCGGTGAAATGGGCCGGCATCGCCTATCTCGCGATCCTCGCCTGGAAGCTGTGGCGGGCCCCGGCCGCCGAGCCGGAGGCGCCGCCGCGGCGGACCGGCGGGATCCTCGGCGGGGCGGCGCTGACGCTGGGCAACCCGAAGGCGGTCGTGTTCTACGGCGCGGTGCTGCCGCAGGTGGTCGACCTGACGACGCTGGATGCCGCCGGCATCGCCGCGGTGTTCGCGGTGCAGCTCGGCATCGACCTGACGGTGCAGGCGGTCTATGTGGTCGGCGCCGCCGGGGCCCGAAGCTTCTTCCGCTCGCCGCGCCGGCTCCGCCTGGTCAACCGTTCCGCCGCCGCGATGATGGCAGGGTCCGCCGCGATGATCGCCAGCCGGGGCTAGCTCAGGCCGTGACCGGCGCGCCGGCCGGTTCCGCCGGCGCCGCCTCGCCTTCCATCAGCCGGCGCTCGGCCGCGAACAGGGCGGCGATCGCTTCCTTGGCGCGGGCGATTCGGGGCGACCGGCCGACATCCTGGTGCACGACCAGGCGGTAGCGGTGCTCCATCTCCGGCACGATCGGCGACACCCGCACCAGTTCCGGATCCGCGTCGCCGATGAAGCACGGGATCAGCGCCAGCCCCGCCCCGGACAGCAGCGCCGACAGGATCAGGTCGGTGGTGGTCAGGCGCAGGACGCGCGCCGCCGCCGCCAGCCGGGCGCGCACCGGGTCGGCCGCGGTGATCGGGCTGGTGCCGCCCACCCGCTCGCGGTCGTAGATCACCCAGTCGCAGCGGTCGAAGCGATCCGTGGTCCAGGCCTCGGGATGGCTGTCGACATAGGCGCGCAGGCCGTAGACGGCATAGGCCGAGCGTGCAACCAGACGGGAGCGCAGGCCCGGCAGGTCCGGCACCGCGGTGTAGATGCCCAGATGCACCGAATCGCCGCCGAGATCCGGCACGATGCGCTCGAAATCGATCGCCAGGTTGATGCCCGGCAGCGCCTCCCGCAGCTGCGGCAGCCTTTCGGCCAGGAAGCGGCTGGCCCAGCCATCGGCGGCCACCCGCACCAGCCCGGTGCCGGGATCGGCCTGGACCCGGGCCTCGCGCTCCAGCGCCGCCGCGGCCTCCGCCATCGCGCGGAGATGCGGCAGCAGCGCCTCCATGGCCGGGGTCGGGCGGTAGCCGTCTGCGCCGCGCTCGAACAGGATCAGGCCCAGCCGCTCCTCCAGCGCCTGGACCCGCCGGCCGATGGTGGGCTGGCTGAGGCCGAGGCGCCGCGCTGCCGCCGACAGGCTGCCGGTCCCGACCACCGCATGGATCACGCGCAAATCATCCCAGTCCATCGCGCCCGGCCCCGCCTCGCTTGCTGAACGGAAACGTACAGACCCTCTTCGAACTTGTCGAATGGCGCACATCTGCGTTCAGCACCATCCTCCGCCTCATCACCGCCCGATGCACGGCCCCGGACAGCTCGCCCGACGGGCAACTCTCCTGACAGGATGATGTCAGGAGGGGTGGCGTAGTCTCCCACCATCGCCCCGGACCGCCGGGGCCAGCGATGGAGGATCGGATGGCCGTGCTGACGGAGGTGGTGATGTACCGGGCCCGGCCCGGCGCCCCGGCCAAGACCGTGGTCACGGTGTCCGACGCGACCGGCCCGGTGATCACCGGCCGCTACGGCATCGACACGGTGCCGCCGCCGGCGCCGAGGGCGGCGGCCTGCCCGATCGCGATGGCTTCTTCGAGGAGATCGTCATGAGCACCCATGTCCTGCGCCTGCCGCTGCGCCAGCGCCCCGTCGGCCTGCTGGGACGGATCTGGCGGCGTTTCACCGGCGGACCGGCGCGTTCCGCCAGGCGGCCGAACCGACTGCGGCTGGAGACGCTGAACGATTCCGCCCGCCGCGACCTCGGCCTCCAGATGGACGCGGAGTTCGACGCCGCGCTCACCCGCATCGGCCTCATGGCCGTGGCCGGTCGGACCCTGCTGTAATGCCGGGGCGACGCTACTCCGCGACCTTGACCAGGAGCTTGCCGAAATTCTCGCCCCGGAACAGCCGCAGGAAGGTCCGGGGCGCATTCTCCAGCCCCTCGGCGACATCCTCACGGTAGCGGATCCGGCCGTCGCGGATCCAGCCGGAGACATCCCGCAGGAACGCGGCGTGCTGGTCGGCGAAGTCGCTGACGATGAAGCCGCGCAGGGTCAGCCGCTTCGACAGCACCTCGCGCATCATCTGCGGCATCCGGTTCGGCCCCTCTGACGCGCCGACAACGTTGTACTGGGCGATCAGGCCGCAGACCGGGACCCGGGCGAAGGGGTTCAGGAGCGGCCACACCGCCTCCCACACCGCGCCGCCGACATTCTCGAAATAGACATCGATGCCGTCCGGCACCGCCGCGCGCAGCCGGTCGGCGAAATCCGGCGCGCGGTGGTCGACCGCGGCGTCGAAGCCCAGCTCGCCGGTCAGATAGGCGCCCTTCTCCGCCCCGCCGGCGATGCCGACGACGCGCGCGCCCTTGATCCTGGCGATCTGCCCGACCACCGACCCGACGGCGCCCGAGGCGGCGGAGACCACGACGGTCTCGCCCGGCTTCGGCTGGCCGATGGTGAGCAGGCCGGTATAGGCGGTCATGCCCGGCATGCCGAGCACGCCGACCGCGGTCGAGACCGGCGCCAGCGACGGGTCGACCTTGCGCAGCCCGGCGCCGTCGGACAGCGCGTAGTCCTGCCAGCCGGTGCGGCCCTCGACGATGTCGCCCGCAGCGAAGCCGGGATGGTTCGAGGCGATGATGCGGCCGACCGCGCCGCCGACCATGACCTGGCCGATCTCCACCGGCGCCGCGTAGGATTTCGCGTCGCTCATCCGGCTGCGCATATAGGGGTCGAGCGACAGCCACAGCGTGCGGACCAGCAGCTGGCCGGGCCCCGGCGCCGGCACCGGCTCCTCGACCAGGCGGAAATCGGTGTCCTTCGGCTCCCCGACCGGGCGCGCGGCCAGCAGGATCCGGCGATTCACATCGGTGCTCATGACGGGCTCCCATCTGCGCATGACGGGAGCTAAGCACCATTGTCGCGCATGATGAAGGGGTTCGATCGAATCAACAGATTCGATGCGTGGAACATTCGGCCAGGCGCCGGCGTCACATCCCCCGGATGAAGCCCGTGACCGTCACGGCGAGCAGCCCCAGGGCCAGCGCCGGACCGAAGGGCCGCATCTCCCGCCACTTCACCCCGCGCCAGGGGGCCAGCACCAGAGTCATGACCAGCGCCACGAGGCTGGCCAGGATCAGGACGATCAGGCTGCCCTGCACCCCGACCCAGAGGCTGGCGGCGGTGAGAAATTTGAGATCCCCCCAGCCGATCCGGGCGTGCCGGTCGATCTTCTGCATCAGCCAAGCGGTGCCGGCCAGCAGCAGGAAGGTGACCGCGGCCGCCCCGAGGGAGAAGCCGAGCGTCCGCAGCGTCGGGTCACGGACCAGCGCCAGGGCCAGGCCGCAGACGCCCAGCGCCAGGTTGCAGATGTTCGGGATCCTGCTCTCGCGCAGATCGATCAGCACGATCGGCAGCAAGAGCAGGACCAGAAGGCCAAGAGCGATGAAGTCGAGGCCGGCCATCAATATCCGCCGTTGGCGATGGTCACGGTGGCGGAGGGGTTGGACAGCGGCAGGGGCAGGAAGCTGTCCTTGCCGTCGTCTCCGTTCAGGCCGCTCGCGACATTGCGGGCGGCCTGGTCGTAGGTCACCGTGACCTGGAACAGGTTGGCGTCGCTGGACGATGCGTCGGCCACGATGGTGCAGGACTGTCCTGTGCCACATTTCTCGATGCTGCCGAGGATCGGGCCATAGGCGGACAGGACGGCGATCGCCGCCTTCTGCGCCAGATCCTTGCGCTCATCGAGATTCATGCCGGCGATGGAGGCGCGAGCCCCCTCGGCCGCGGCCTGGTTGACGGCGAGCCAAGCCCCGAAATGCAGCCCGTAGACGACGAGGCCGAACAGGAGGACGAGGAAGACCGGCGCGATCAGGGCGAATTCGACCGCGGCCAGCCCCGACTCGTCGGAGAGGGCGGCGGGCGCCCGAGCGCCCGCCGTCCGAGGTGCACGTGGTGCAGGAGTAGTCATGGCTGTTCCCATGAACTCGTTGGAGTGAGGCTGACCGGAAGTCGGCCGGAGATCAGCCCGCGCCGCCGCCGATCGCGGTGACGATCCGGCCGAACGCGCCGGTGATCGCCTGGCCGAGGCTCGTAGAGGCGGCGGTAATGCCAAGGGCGACCAGAGCGCCAAGGATCGCGTACTCAACGGCCGTAATGCCCTGATCGTCACGAACGACTTGGCCTGCCTTCTTGAAGAATTTCCGCAACATCATGATAAACCTCCAAAATTTCCGGGATCCTGCTTCCCGCCCGCACCCCGGTGCCGCGGGCGGTGTTCCGACTACTCGATCAGCACCGGCACGCCGCAGCGGACGCCGGTGACGACCACATCCATCACGCCGATGCGCACGCCGAGGGCGGCGAGCAGATTGTCGACGAGAGGATCGAGGACGCCCTTGATCACAGGGGCGAGAAGCTGGTTGAGCGCCGTGACCGTGCTGCTGACCACCGACAGGTCGACCGGCAGCAGGCAGATATTGCCCAGGCTGAGGACGCAGGCCTTGAGCTCGAGATTCGGCTTGCCTGTCACCGGATCGATGCCGAGGCTGCCCAGCAGATTGTCGACCGCGCCGCCGCCCCAGACCTGCTGCGCCACCTGGTCGTCGATGTCCTGCTTGTCGAAGACCATCGTCTTGTGGCCTTCCAGCAGCTCCAGCTTGGCCCGGCCGTCGATATGCACCAGCCCGAGCAGCAGCACCTTGATATCGATCAGCGGCGCCGGCTGGATATCGGTCTGGTAGTTGATCTTGTGGCTGAAATTGGTCATCAGGCCCATCGGCAGCGTGCCGATATAGGCGGCCGCCGCATGGACGGTGGCGTCCACCTCCACCCGGACATCCGGATCGCAGGTGATCGGGCCCAGCGTGGCGTCGCCGGATGCGGCCTCGATATAGACCGGCAGCTGGATCCCCTGGCCGAGCAGGCCGAACAGGTCCAGCAGCTGCAGCTTGATCTGCGTCCGCACCTGCGCGGTGTGGACCGAGATGCCCTTCGGCCCGAAGGCGAAGGGTGGCCGCTGCGGCTTCTCGATCACCGTGGCGGCGACCTCGACAGACGCCACGCCGGGCAGGCCGAGGGTGAGCGACGGGATCGAGATGAAGTTCTGGCTGTTCGCCACCTGGGCGCTGAGCGTGACCAGCTGATACAGGTTCAGCCCCGCCTGCAGCGCGCTGGGCTTGGTCGAGCTTCCGACCTCCTGCGTCTTCCAGAGGCCCAGGTCCAGCAGCTTGCCCAGGGCCAAGTCCGGGTTGCCGGCGATCTGCGACTGCAGCGCCAGCAGGGCGTTCAGCGCGTCGAGGTCGAGGCCGGCGATGTTGCCCTGCTTGTGCAGGACGTCGATCGCCGCTTGCAGGATCTGGCCGACCTTGACGTTGCTGTCGAGCAGGCCGTCATAGGTTCCGACCGAGGCGCCGACATGGGTCGCCAGGGCGTCGAGGAAGGTCAGCGCGTCGATATCGGTGTTGACCAGCCCGTTATAATGCACGGCGGTCAGGTTGATCTTGGTGCCCAGCACCCCGCCCAGCACCGCGTTCAGCAGCGGGCTCTGCGTCGTGTCGAGCGTCAGCAGGCCGGTGCCGGCCTGCAGCCCGGCCTCATCGATCCGCGCCGCCGTCGACCGGGTGCTGATCGGGTAGATGCCTTCCTTGTTCGGGCTGCCGCCCTGCCCCATCTGGCCGTCGCCGGTCTGCAGCAGCGACCGCGACAGCACCCCGGGCACCGTGGCATGCGCCGTGACCTGGACCGCGCTGTATTCGTCGGGCGCGGGATCACCGGCCTCGCAGGCGGTCAGGCCGAGCTTGAAGCGATCCGCCGGCTTCGCCCCCTCGGGGCAGTACACGCCCGGCACGGCCGAGGTCAGGCTGCTGGTTTCGAAGCCGTTGGCCTTGAGCAGATTGCCGGCGATCGTCGTGGCGTCGGAGATCTTCAGCGCGGCCGACAGGGCCGAGACATCCGTCGCCACCTGCAGGTGGCGCTGCTGCGCGTACCAGAGGCCGACATCGGTGGCCAGCGCCGCCGTCCCGATCAGCGGCACCAGCATCAGTGCCGCGAAGGGCGCGATCGCTCCCCCGTCACCCGATCCGCGACGTATCAATCTCCCGATCATGGCAGCCCCCCCGATGACGACCCCATGCCGCCCCCAAAGCCGGATGGCGGCCCGTAGGAGCTGTTGCCCGAAAGCGGTTGAAGCGGCTTGCCGATGTCCTGGATGAAGTTGGAATAGACCTGACCGGCCTCCGCCCCCGACAGGCCGGCCGGCGCGCCAGGGCCTGGATGCGGTCGCTGCTGTGCCTGGATCACCTGCAGGGCGCGGTTGCTCTCGAACCAGTCGGGCGCCTTCGGCTGCACCAGCTGCTGCTGGGCCGGCGCCGCGGCCGGCAGGAACAGGGCGCATACGCCCAACGCCGCAAGGCATGCTCGCATCATGGCTGGTTCTCCGAAGCTTGCGCCAGGCGCCGCGGCGCCGCCGTGCCCGTGCCGGCGCTGGTCGGACCGCGCATCTGGCCGCGGGCGGTCTTCAGCATCTGCTCGACCGCGCGCCGCTCCTGGGCGTTGGTGATCCGGCCGAGCATCGCCTTGGCGGCATCGCCCTGGCCCGAAATGTCGAGGCATAGAATCAGGTTGTTGCGGACCTGGGCATTCTCCGGCGCCAGCTCGCTCGCCTGGCGCAGGGTGAACAGCGCCTCATCATAGGAGGCGATCCGCATCTCGGCGAAACCGAGGTCGTTCAGGTATTTGACGTTGATCGGCTCGCGCCGCACGGCCTCGTGGAAATAGGCCCGCGCCTTGGCCCAATCGCTGCGGCCGGCCGCGACACGGCCGAGGCCGTCATAGGCCGCGGGGGCCTGGTCGCCCTCCAGCAGCTCCCGGTAGATCGCCTCGGCGCGCGCATAGTCCTGAATGTCGAGGAAAGCGTCCCCGCGCAGCACCTGCGCCCGCGCGTCGCCCGGGTGGCGGTTGTCGTAGTCGTCGAGATAGGCCAGCGCGGCGCGCGACTTGCCGCCCTGGCGCAGCTTGTCGACGATGCCGAGATACAGGTCGCGCGAATTCTCCGCGTCGAGCGGCGCCGCCTGCGGCAGCGTGTCCGCCGGCGACGGCTCCCGGTGCACGGTCTGGCTGCCGCCGAACAGGCCGCAGGCGGAGAGCCAGGGCAGCAGCAGCAGGGCGGCCAGGCGGGCGGGGTTTCGCGTCATCGGCCCAGTCCCGTCAGGGTGGAGAGGATGGTGACGATGGCCGGGGCCAGCAGCACGATGAACAGCGCCGGCATCATGAAGACGATCATCACGATGGTCATCTGCGTGGTCTTGCGGCCGATGCTTTCCTTGGCCGAGGACACGCGCCGGTCGGCGAATTCACGCACGAACTCACGCAGCGCCGGCCCCAGCTCGGTGCCGTACATCAGGGTCTGCTTGAACAGGGCCGCCACCTCACGGATGCCGCCGACGCCCAGCCGGTCGGCCCAGCGGTCCAGCGCCTGGTCATAGGCCATGCCGCGCTGCAGATCCTCGACCAGCACCCGCATCGACTGGCGGACATGCGGCATGGCGTTGCCCTCGCCCTGCGCCACGGTGCGGAAGCACTGGTCCAGGCTGACGCCGCTTTCCAGCATCAGCAGCAGTACGTCGAGGACGAAGGGCAGTTCGGCGCTGACCCGCCGCAGCCGGACCGAGGCCAGCGAGCGCAGCACGAACTTGGCGGCGATGTAGACCACGCCGCCGGCCGCCAGCGGGTAGAAGCGGGCGACGCCGGACCACATCCCCAGGAGCCACAGCACCACCCCGGCGCCGAGAATGGCCAGGAGCGCCGCGGCGAAGCGCAGCCCGGCGAACACCATCAGCGCGCTGGGGTCGTAATAGCCCGCCGCCCGCAGGAGCTGCAGGATCTCCTCACGGTCCTTGGCGCCGCCGACCAGGACCGGCGCGAAGGGCTGCAGCCAGCCGAGCTGGAGGCCGGCCGCGCCGTCCTGCGGCTGGTCGGACAGCCGGGTCAGCCGCCGCTTCAGCCGCGCCTCGCCCACCGTGCCGCGCAGCCCGAGACCCAGCAGCAGCAGGCTGGAGCCGGCGGTGATGACGATGAAGGCGAGCTCGAGGCTGAAGGCCGGCATGGCGTCAGAACTCCAGCCGCATGATGCGACGCATGACCAGCACGCCGAACAGCTGCAGCCCGATGGCGATCAGGGCCAGGCGCGGCCCCTGCTCCGCATGGATGAAGAACATGATGTAGGCCGGCTTGATCACCGAGATCATCACCAGCACCACCGACGGCATCAGGCCGAGAACGATGGCGCTGAAGCGGATCTCCGCCGTCGCCGCCTTCAGCTCGCGCTCCACCCGGGTGCGCTCGCGCAGGATCTGCACCAGGTTGGCCAGCACCGCCGACATCCGGCCGCCGTAGCGGAAATTGACCTCGGTCGCGGTCGCCAGCATGAACAGCTCCGGCACCTCCAGCCGCCCGGCCAGCCAGGACATGGCCTCCGGGATCGGCGCGCCGTTGTTGATGCGCCGGACCATCGGCTGCAGATAACGCTGCATCGCCGGCGACGTGTTCTCCGCCGCCTTCAGCAGGCCCTGCTGCATCGAGTTGCCGACCATGAGAAGCTGGCGCAGCGCGTCCAGGAAGAAGGGCAGGCCCAGCAGGAAGGCGTTGATCCGCCGGGTCGCCAGCGCGTGCAGGGCATAGACCGCGGCGCCGATGGCCAGGACCGGGACGGCGGCGGCGGCGATCGGGCTGACCAGCCAGGCCACGGCGACGGTGGCGGCGATCACCAGGATCGCGGTCAGCACCAGCCGGTCCGGCCGCAGCACGATGTCGGCTCGGTTCAGCCACAGCCGCAGGAAGCGCGGCCCGCCTTGCCCGGCGGGCACCGGCCGGGCGCCGGCGGGACGGCCCCCCGACGTCTCCGCCACACCGTCCGGCACGGCGCTGCGCAGCAGCTCCAGCCTGGCTTGCACCTGCTGCTGCTGGCGGCGCTGACGGCGTCCGGCGACCAAGCTGATCCCCGCCATCACGAACAGCGCCAGCACGCCCAGCAGCAGGAAGGCGAAGCCGGTCATGCCGCCCCTCCCCGCGCCGCGGCCAGTCGCAAGTCGGGCGCCCCGACCAGGCGATGGGCGTAGAACGGGCGCGCCGACAGGGTGCGGAACTCGCCCTGGCCGCTCAGCGGCGGCTGCTCCTCGAAGCTGAACAGCGGGTTGAGGGTGAAGTTGTCGCCCTCCATCCCGGTCAGCTCCGACACCGAGGTGACGCGCCGCTTGCCGTTCGCCAGCCGGTTGACCTGCACGACGATGTGGACGCTGTTGGCGATATAGCGGCGCACCGTCTTCGGATCGCCGCCCAGGCCGCCGAAGCCGAGCAGCATCTCCAGTCGGCCGAAGGCGTCGCGGCTGGAATTGGCGTGCATCGTGGCCATCGACCCGTCATGGCCGGTGCTCATCGCCTGCAGCATCTCGACCGCCTCGGCGCCGCGCACCTCGCCCAGGATGATGCGGTCCGGCCGCATCCGCAGGGCGTTGCGCACCAGGTCGCGGGCGGTCACCTCGCGGCTGCCGTCGAGATTGGGCGGCCGCGTCTCCAGCCGCACCACATGGCTCTGCCGCAGCTGCAGCTCGGCCGCGTCCTCGATGGTGATCAGCCGCTCCTTCTCGTCGATGTAGCCGCTGAGCATGTTGAGCAGCGTGGTCTTGCCCGAGCCGGTGCCGCCGCAGATCAGGATATTGAGGCGCGAGCGCACCGCCGCCGCCAGGAAGCTCATCATCTCCTGGCTCATCGAGCCGAGGCGCACATAATCCTGCGCGCCCATGGCCTGGACGCGGAACTTGCGGATCGACACCATCGGCCCGTCCAGCGCGATCGGCGGGATCACGACATTGACGCGCGACCCGTCGGGCAGGCGCGCGTCGACATAGGGCGTCGCCTCGTCCACCCGGCGGCCGATCGGGCTGACGATGCGCTGGATGATGTTCATCAGGTGGGCGGTGTCGCGGAACCGCACCGGCACCGCCGCCATCTGGCCGCCGCGCTCGACATAGACCCGGTACGGGCCGTTGACGATCACATCGTCGATCGACGGATCCTTCAGCAGCGGCTCCAGCGGGCCGAGGCCGATCACCTCGTTCTGCACCTCGGACGCCAGCAGGGCGCGCTCGGCGGCATTGAGCGCCAGCCCCTCCTTGGCGGCGAAGCGGGTGATCGCCTGCTCGATGCCGTCGCGGATCATCGACTGGCTGGCCGATTCCGCATTGATGCCGAGCGCCTCGAGCTGCTCCAGCACCAGGTTGAAGATCGCGAACTTGGTTCGCTGGTAGGCGTCGGTGGTGCGCAGCTCCGCCGCGGCGAGCTCCGCCTCCCCGCCTGTCCTGACACCGACGCCGTTGATCAGCCCTGCCATCGCCGCCCTCTCCTCACGACGTCCGCAGCCGGCGGAACAGGCCGGCGCCGCGCGATGCC
>NZ_JANX01000054.1 GCF_000767795.1 Inquilinus limosus MP06
GTGGCGGCGCAGCGGGCGCTGCAGCGCATCGCCGACCGCGCCGCCGGCCGCCTGGACCCGGTGCTGGAGCAGCTGGGCCGCGCCTTGGACGAAGCGGCGGAGGCCACGGCCGCGATCGAGCGCTTCTCCACCGACATCGATCTCGACGCCGGCGAGCTGGAGCGGCTCGAGGACCGGCTCTACGCGCTGCGCTCCCTGGCCCGCAAGCATGGGGTGGAGACCGAGGCGCTGCCCGGCCTGCGCCGGCAATTCGCCGAGCGGTTGGCGCTGGTCGAGGATCGGGCTGCCGTCCTGGCGCGCCTCGCCGCGGCCGCGGCCGAGACCCGCGCCGCCTATGTCCTGGCCGGCGAGGCGCTGTCCAAGGCCCGGCGCCGCGCCGCGTCGAAGCTGGATGCCGGGGTGAAGGCCGAGCTGCCGCCCCTGAAGATGGAGCGCGCCCGCTTCGTCACCGAGGTCGAGCGGCTGGCGGAGACGGAGTGGGGCCCGGCCGGGCTCGACCGCGTCACCTTCCTGGTCGCGGCCAATCCCGGCAGCCCGCCCGGTCCGATCGGCAAGATCGCCTCGGGCGGCGAGCTGGCCCGGTTCATGCTGGCGATCAAGGTGGTGCTGGTGCACCGGCGCGGCACGCCCGGCACCCTGCCGTCGATGATCTTCGACGAGGTCGATGCCGGCATCGGCGGCGCCGTGGCCGATGCGGTGGGCGAGCGGCTGAAGCGCCTGGGACAGCAGGTGCAGGTGCTGGTGGTCACCCACAGCCCGCAGGTGGCGGCCCGGGCCGACCATCACTGGCAGGTGCGCAAGGCCGATCGCGCCGGCGGGGTCGTCACCCAGGTCGCGCCGCTGACGGCGGAGGAGCGGCGCGAGGAGATCGCCCGCATGCTGTCCGGCGCGAAGATCACGGCGGAGGCCCGCGCGGCGGCCGACAGCCTGCTGGCCGCCCGGTCCTGATCGACGGATCTCGCGTGACCGGGGCTGCAACCATTAGGATTTCCGGATGAGTCGGCGGGCGAGGGCGGTGCTGCGGCATGCCCGGGCCGCCGGGTGAGGGAGGCGTTGATGAGCGACCAGGATCTGCGCGGCCGGCCGGTGGACGCGCTGACGCCCGAGGAGGCGGCGACGGAGCTGGAGGCGCTGGCGAAGGAGATCGCGGGCCATGACATCGCCTATCATCAGCACGACGCGCCGACGGTCTCGGACGCGGAATACGACGCGCTGCGCCGGCGCAATGCCGAGCTGGAAACGCTGTACCCCGAGCTGATCCGGCCGGACAGCCCGTCGGCCAAGGTCGGCGCGGCGCCGGCAGGGGGCTTCAGGAAGATCCGCCACGCCATCCCGATGCTGTCGCTCGGCAACGCCTTCACGCCGGAGGATGTGCACGACTTCCTGAGCTCGGTCCGGTCCTTCATCAAGGAGTTGCGCGACGATCCGGAGCGGCCGGTGGCGATCATGGCCGAGCCGAAGATCGACGGCCTGTCCTGCTCGTTGCGCTACGAGAAGGGGCGCTTGGTCCAAGCCGCGACCCGCGGCGACGGCAGCGAGGGCGAGGACGTCACCGCCAACGTCAAGACCATCAAGGACGTGCCGCAGCGCCTCAACGGCGACGCGCCGGACGTGCTGGAGATCCGCGGCGAGGTCTATATGGACCGCAGCGATTTCGCGGCGCTGAACGCCCGCCGGGCCGAGGCCGGGGAGCCGATCTTCGCCAATCCGCGCAACTCCGCCGCCGGCAGCCTGCGCCAGCTCGATCCCTCGATCACCGCGTCGCGGCCGCTGCGCTTCTTCGGCTACACCTGGGGTGAGGTGTCGGCGCCGCTGGGCAAGACCATCGCGGAGATCCGCCAGCGCTTCGCCGCCTGGGGCTTCCGTCTGAACGAGCCGTCGCGGCTGTGCCACAGCGCCGAGGAACTGCTGGCCTATTACGACGAGATCGGCGCGCTGCGGTCCAGCCTGCCCTTCGACATCGACGGCGTGGTCTACAAGGTCGACCGGCTGGATTGGCAGGAGCGGCTGGGTTTCGTCAGCCGGGCGCCGCGCTGGGCCACGGCGCATAAATTCCCGGCCGAGCAGGCACAGACCGTGCTGAAGGCGATCGACATCCAGGTCGGCCGCACCGGGTCGCTGACTCCGGTGGCGCGGCTGGAGCCGATCACGGTCGGCGGCGTCGTCGTCTCCAACGCCACGCTGCACAATGAGGACGAGATCAGGCGCAAGGACGTCCGGGTTGGCGACACGGTGGTGGTGCAGCGCGCCGGCGACGTCATCCCGCAGATCGTCCGGGTGATCCTGGAGCGCCGCCCCGAAGGGGCGATCGAATACGTCTTCCCGGAGACCTGCCCGGAATGCGGCAGCCTGGCCGTGCGGGAGGAGGGCGGGGCGATCCGCCGCTGCACCGGCGGCCTGATCTGCCCGGCCCAGGCGGTGGAGCGGCTGCGCCATTTCGTGTCCCGCAACGCCTTCGACATCGAGGGGCTGGGCGACAAGCACATCCGCGCCTTCTATGCCGACGGGCTGATCCGGACGCCGGGCGACATCTTCCGGCTCGAGGAAAAGGACAAGGCCAGCCTGACGCCGCTGCGCAATCGCGAGGGCTGGGGGCCGAAGAGCGCGCAGAAGCTGTTCGAGGCGATCGAGAGCCGGCGCACCATTCCGCTCGACCGCCTGATCTACGCCCTCGGCATCCGCCAGGTGGGTGAGGCGACGGCCAAGCTGCTGGCCCGGCACTATGGCAGCTTCGCGGCCTGGCGGGCCGGGATGGAGGCGGCGCAGGACCGCGACAGCGAGGCCTGGCGCGACCTGACCGCGATCGACCAGATCGGCCCGTCGGTGGCCGACGACCTGCTGGCCTTCTTCGCCGAGGAGCACAACCGCACGGTGCTGGACGATCTGGCGGCGCAGCTGACGGTCGAGGATTTCGTGCGGCCGCGCGCGACCTCCAGCGCCGTGGCCGGCAAGACCGTCGTGTTCACCGGCACGCTGGAGACGATGACGCGGCCGGAAGCGAAGGCGCGGGCGGAAGCCCTCGGCGCCAAGGTCGCCGGCTCGGTCTCCGGCAAGACCGACTATCTGGTGGTCGGCGCCGATGCCGGTTCCAAGGCCGCCAAGGCGCGTGAGCTCGGCGTCACCGCCCTGACCGAGCCGGAATGGATCGAGCTGATCGGCGGGACGGGAGCCTGATCGGCCGATATCGGCATCCCGGCGCGGCTGCCGGGGACGGAAAAGGGCCCGGGGTGATCCCCCGGGCCCCGCGAGTTTCCGATGTCCCCTAGGCTTCGTGTTTGAGACGGCTCACAGCACGAAGTCGGCGGCCACGAGGGCGATCGTGCCGGTGAGCTGGATGTGGAAGTCCGACACCTTGTCGCCGTTGACGTCGCCGGCGATGGTGGTGACGCCGCCGCTCGAGGCATAGCGCAGCTGCCCCGCGACGCCGGTATAGAGGCCGGTGCCGATGAAGGTGAAGGCCTGATCGCCGGCGACGCCGGCGTTGGCGTCGATCGCGCTCAGGTCGATGCGGTCGCCCTGGGCGTGGCTGAAGTCGGTGATCCGGTCGGCATTGGCCCCGACCACGCTGTCGCTGAGGGCGGCGTAGTAGAAACGGTCCGCCCCGGCGCCGCCGGTCAGCGTGTCCTTGCCGCCATTGCCGACGAGGACGTCGTTGCCGTTCCAGCCCTGCAGCGTGTTGGCGCCGGCATTTCCGGCCAGGCCGTCATTGCCCTGGCTGCCGGAGAGGTTCTCGATCCCGACCAGGATGTCGCCCGCAGCATCGCCGCCGCCGCCCGTGCCGGTGACGAGGCTGACCGAGATCGCGACCGAGCTGTCGAAGTAGCTGGCGGTGTCGATGCCGGTGCCGCCGTTGAGCGTGTCGGCCCCCGCCCCGCCGCGGAGCACGTCGTCGCCGGCTTCGCCCAATAGGGTGTCGTTGCCGCCGAGGCCGGATCCGGTGTCGTTGCCGGCGCCGAGGGTGAGGACGTTGTTCTCGCCGGAGCCGGTGATCTGGTCACCTTCATCCGTGCCGATGGCGTTCTCGACGCTCGACAGCGCGATCTCGCCGGATCCGGATCCCAGGATGTAGAAGACGCCGTCCTGCAGGTTGATATAGGCGGCGAAGGGCGTGAAGATCACGGTCGAGGTGTCGAAGGTATCGATGCCGGCGCCGCCGAAGAAGGCCTCGCCGACGCCGCCGCTCCAGCCGGTCTCGATATAGAACCGATCGTTGCCGTCATTGCCGTAGACCAGATCGACGCCGGATCCGGCCGTCAGCGTGTCGTTGCCGGCGCCACCCTGGATCAGGTCGTTTCCAGCGCCGCCGCTGACGACATCGTTGCCGGCGCCGCCTTGCAGGTTGTCGTCGCCGCTGTTGCCGTTGATCGTGTTGGCCGAGGCGTCGCCGATGATCGTGTCGGCCAGCTGCGTGCCGTTGACGTTCTCGACCCCGGTGATGGTGTAGGGACCGCCGAAGCTGGACACGAAGTCATAGGTCCCGCCGGCCAGGTCCACGGTCGACCCGTGCGACGCGTAGTTGCTGAGATCGAGCAGGTCGATGCCCGCGCCGCCGGTGGTGTTGTCGCCGAACTCGCCGTCGCGGACATAGAAGGTGTCGTTGCCGTCGCCGCCATTGACGGTATCGGTGGAGAAGCCGCCCTCGATCCAGTCATCGCCGGCGCCGCCATTGACCACGTCGATTCCGCTATCGCCGGTCAGGACATCGTTCCCGTTGCCGCCATTGACCGTGTCGTTGCCGTTATCGCCGTGGATGGTGTCGGTGCCGGCATTGCCGTTCAGGGTGTTGTCGGCGGCATTGCCCTGGATGGTGTCGTTGCCGGAGCCGCCATTGGCGTTCTCGATCAGCGACCGGACGTCCCCGTTATACTGCAGCGCGTTGAAGATGTTGCCGCGGGCAAAGCCGCCGTTCGGGCCGCCGCCGAGGAAGGCGAGCTGGGCCGAGGAGAAGACGGAGTAGCCGCCGGGATTCAGATCCAGGCTGAGATTGGTGGTGTAGTTCGACAGGTCGTAGGTGTCGATGCCGCCGCCGTCCCAGATCGTCGCGAAGATGCGGTTGCCGCCCGGATCGATGGCGAGGGAGCCGTTGACGAAGGTGTCGCCGCCGCTCGGGCTCCAGGTGTAGACCGTGTCAGTGCTGTTGGTGGTGAAATCCGCGCCGTACATGTATTGCAGCGCGGCGATGTCCAGCATCATGAAGGTCTGAGGGGCGCCCCAGGTCTCGTAATTGTAGCCGCTGGTGTCGTCGCCGATGAAGGTGCGGTACGTCATCACCGAGAATTCGAGCGAATCGACATTGCTCGGCAAGGCGCCGTAGACGCCGGTCTCCTGGCCGTGCTTGAGGCCCAGCGCGTGGCCGAGCTCGTGGATCACCGTGTGCCAGTCGTAGTTGCCGGCGATCGGCATGTCGCCGCTGGGCCCGAAGAAGGCGTCGCCGCCATAGACCTGGTTGGCCGGGTAGTAGGCGTAGGCCGTGCCCGGGTCGGTGGTGTTGACGACGCGGATCGTGCCGGCCCCGGAGCCGCTGCCGGCATAGTCGATGCCGAGATTGGTGAAGCCTTCGACGCCGAAGCCACCGGCGCCGATGGGCTGCGTGAAGATCGCGGAGTTGAGCGCGAAATGGACGGCGATCATCTGCTGCGCCGTCATCTGATGGAAGCCGGTGAAGGCTTCGGGATGGCCGGCCTGGTAGTCGCTGACCGCATCCGGATCGCTGTAGGTGATGAAGCCGTCGGCCCAGCGGACGCCGGCCAGGATGCCGTCGATGTTCTGGTTGCCGGACGCGGCCACGGCCACGGTGGTGTCGGCCGAGCCGTTCTCCTCCGGCTTCGGCGCGCCGGTCGTGGTGCTGGTGGTGGGGGCTGGGACGACGAATCCGTCGGACCGGTCGCCGATCGCCGCACGGATGGAATCGGCCACGGGGCCGCCACCGGCGAGGATCGCGTCCAGCCGGGGTGCGTCGAACATCGTGTTGTGGATCGTCAGGTCGTCCGACAGCTTCCAAAGCGGCGACCCGCTCAGCGGGGTATGGAAAAGATCGTCGGTCGAGGTCAGCAGATTTGAGTCAGAAAATGGCAAAGACGTCATATCGGGTCTCCCCTAACGTGGTGAAGATCCGCAACCCTTCAGTGATGTCCGCAACATTTTTGATCGATCTATGATCGTTTGAGCTCCGAGCTGTTCCGTGATCGCAGATGCTCGGGCCCACATTGCTTGTGGCATGGAACCTTGTCGCGAAGATGTCGTGACTTTGTCCGGTTTGGGAAAAGGACGAGTCTCGATCCTACCTCATCGCAAGATGTCCCAATGGAAACGATCTTTTCCTATTCTTGTCATTGTAGATAAATTTCTTAACGATGTCAAGAAGTTCAAGGAAATGGAATTGTATGATCAAATAGACAGTTTGGAGCATGAATAGTGTTGACTGATTTCCTAGAGTTTTCGTTGAAACGGCCTCACGGATTTGCCATATTCCAAGTCTATCCTCCAGGTGCTTGCCTTTCGCATGCGGTCGAATTGACGGCGAGGCGCAGGATGCGTGCGGCCAGATCGACGGGAACAATGAAAGTCCTGGGCAGGTTCGCGATGCCGCCGGCATTGCTGATATCGTTCGTATCATTGTCCTGCCGGGCAGACAGCGGCGATTGCTGGAATAATGGCGCTGTTCTGGCTCGCGAGGGCGGATGGATGTCGGCCCAATCCGTCATGGCGCCCCCGCCGGACGAGGCGCTGGTGATCGCACAGGAATTCCAGGGCGCCGTCGACGAAGGCTCGAATGCGGCGCTGATCCGCTTCATCGCCCGCCATCCCGACCGCGCCCTGGCGGACGAGGCGCGCCGGCGCCTGGCGCTGCGGACGGCGCCGGACGGGCGGCCTCTCGCCGGCGATCCGGACGCGGCGGTCTATGCCGCCTTCGATGCTGCCCGCCGCGCCGGCACGGCCCAGGCCTATCGGGACTTCGCCTGGACCTATGCCGGCCATCCGTTGGCGGCGGAGGCGGAGCGGCAGGCCGGCGGCCTGCCGTGACTGATCGGGCCGGGCTTCGCCGCGGTCGGAAGCGTGCCGGGCCTTGCATTCCGTCCCAAACGGCGCACCATTGTCCCATGTGGCCAAGGAGGAGGCTGCTTTGGGAAACGCTCATCTGGAGAAGTGGCGGTCCCTGGTCGACGAGTTCAGGGACAGGGCCCGGCAACTCGAGCGGGACGAGCGGAACGCGTGTCCGGCCTGCACCGCGGAAGAACGCGCCAGGGTGTCCGAGGCGCAGCATTTCATGGAGAGCAGCGGCATCGGCGACGCGCTGGCCGCCCTGGTGTGGGATGTCCGCCGGTTCGTCGCCTGGTCCTGTCATGCCAAGGACCGCTCGGTGCCGTCCGAATACACCGACCTCGAGATGGTCGCCGACAACATGAAGGACTTCGCCGCGCGCTTCGCTTATCGGGGCCGTCGCTACGGCGTCACCTTCAAGGAGTTCACCTCGTCCCATCCGGACCCGCATGCCGACAGCCGTGGCGAGGCCTATCTGTCGGCGGCCGGCGTGGTTGTGCTCGGGGTGGCCATGACCAGCCGGCCGGGTGCCGCCTATGACGACTGGCGGCCGACCACGATCGAGGCCTTCCGGCCCGGCAGTTGGATCCCCGATCTGCTGGAGATGCACCGGGAACACCAACGGGCCCTGCAGGCGTGCGAGGCGAAGGCGCGGGATGAGATCACCAGCCGGCGGGCCGCGATGATCTCGCTGGAGTGAGGCAGGAGGCGCTTCCAGGAGCGCCCGCCAAAGTGTCCGTTCGAGCCCGGTTTGGGACGCGTCCTACGGCCGGGTGATCCGCAGATGGGCGAACCGCGCCTCGTAGCCCGCAGCCTTCGGACTGCAGGCGTAGAGGCCGGCCAGCACCGGGCCGGCGCCGTCATCGGCGTGCAGCCGGGCGATGCGCAGCTGCACCCAGCGGTCGTCGCCCTCCGGCGCCGCCTCGACGATGTAGTCGGCGCCGGTGCGGCGGATGCGGAAGCCGATGGCACCGCCCGGCCGGGTCGCTACGTCCTGGGTCGACCAGTCGGACCAGCCGGCATTGGTGACCACGGCGCCGAGGCGGCTGTGCGCCGCCGTCTCGAACTCGACCGAGGTCTTGATCCAGCTCTCCGGCGACAGGCGGATGATCAGCCCGGCCTGATCGTACTGATGCAGGGGACTGCCGCGCACCGCCGTTTCCATCACGAAGTCGTCAGCCACCGGCAGCGCCAGCACATGGCCGTTGTCGACCCGGAAGCCGTAATGCGTGCCCTGCCAGAAATCAGTCCCGGCCGCCGTGCGCAGCCGCAGCCCCTCCGGCCCGACCGACCAGTCCGGCGGCGGGTTGGTCCAGGCCAGGCGCGGGTCGAGGGACGGGGACAGGAAGCTCTCGTTCAGGATGTCCACTGCGTCGCTCCCTCGCTCATTGCCGCGCCATCAGACGCGAGCCCGGCCGGGCGGGCAAGAGGCATGATCTAGCGACGGATAGGCTTCGAGATCCCCTGGATTGATACGCATCGAGCATCGATCGATGCCGTCTTGGACATGGAGTCGGATCGGTGTCCTCCGTACCGTCCGCGTAAGCCCGCCGCAAGACAGGCGACCGAGACGTTCCATCAGGGGGAGGACCAACCATGCTCACCAGACGCAGCGCGCTCGCGCTCGCCGCCGGCCTTGCCATGCTCGGGACCGTCGCCGGCCCGGCCGCCGCACAGAATTTCGAACGCACCGTCCGCATCATCGTCCCCTACGCGCCGGGCGGCACCTCCGACACCCTGGCGCGCATCATCGCGCCGAAGCTCTCCGAGGCTATCGGCCAGACCGTGGTGGTGGAGAACAAGCCCGGTGCCGCCGGCAATATCGGCGCCGACGCCGTGGCCAAGGCAGACCCGGACGCGCATACGCTGCTCCTGGCCGATGTCGGCTCGATCGCCACCGCGCCGGGCCTGTTCAAGGACTTGTCCTACGATCCGCTGAAGGATCTGGCGCCGGTCGGGATGATCATGTTCGTGCCCTATGTGCTGGCGGTGAACAAGGACCTGCCGGTGACCAATGCGGCCGAGCTGGTCGACTATGCCAAGGCCAATCCCGGCAAGCTGGCGGTGGCCAATTCCGGCATCGGCGGCGTCAACCACATCACCGCCGTCGCCATGGCCAAGGACCTCGGCATCCAGTGGAAGACCGTGCCCTATCGCGGCGGCTCCGCGGCCACCCAGGCCGTGGTGTCGGGCGAGAGCAAGGTCATCATCAACGGCGCCACCGCGACCCTGCCCTTCGTCGCCAACGGCCAACTGCGCGGCATCGCGGTGACCGGCCAGGACCGGATCGCCAGCGCGCCGGACATCCCGACCTTCACCGAGGCCAAGCTGCCCTCCGCCGATGTCGGGTCCTGGCAGGGCCTCTTGACCACCGCAGGCTCGCCGCCCGCCCTGGTCGACAAGCTGAACCAGGCGCTCGGCGAGATCCTGAAGCAGCCGGAGGTGGCGGAGCGGATCGCCCAGCAGGGCGGCCGGGTGGTCGCCGGCCCGCCGGCGGATCTCGGCTCCTGGCTCGCCACCAACACCGCGGCCTGGGGCAAGGTGATCGCCGACGCCGGCATCAAGGGCGAGTGACGGGGTGACGCGCATCAACTGGCCGGACCTGCTGTTCGGCCTCTTCCTCTGCGCCGTGGCGGCCGTCGTCCTGGTCGCCATCCGCAAGCTCGGCTTCGGCAGCCCTGCCGATATGGGGCCAGGCTTCATGCCGCGGGTGCTGTCGGTCGGCGCCGCCGGCTTCGGCCTGGTCTTCGCCCTGCGCAGCCTCGTCGCCGGCCACGAAGGCATCGAGGCGCCGAAGCTGCGGCCGATCCTCGGCATCCTCGCCGCCGTCGCTGTCTTCGCCCTGCTCGCCGCCAAGGCCGGGCTGGCCATTGCCGCCTTCGCCACGGTGGTCGTCGCCGGTCTCGCCAGCCGGGAGACGCGGCTGCGCGAGACCGTCGTCTTCGCCGTCGCGCTCGCCGCCGGCGCTGTGATCCTGTTCATCGTGCTGCTGGACCTGCCGGTGCCGGTCTGGCCGCGTTTCTAGGCCGCGCCATGGACCTGTTCGACAACCTGCTCCTCGGCCTGACCACGGCGCTGCAGTGGCAGAACCTGGGGTACTGCCTGTTCGGCGTGCTGATTGGCACGGCGATCGGCGTGCTGCCCGGCATCGGGCCGATCCCGACCGTGGCGCTCCTGCTGCCCTTCACCTTCGGGCTCGATCCCTCCTCGGCCTTCATCATGCTCGCCGGCATCTTCTACGGCGCGCAATATGGCGGCTCGACCACGGCGATCCTGGTCAACGTGCCGGGAGAGACCTCATCGGTCGTCACCTGCCTCGACGGCCACCAGATGGCGCGGCAGGGCAAGGCCGGCCTCGCGCTGGCCATCGCCGCCATCTCCTCCTTCTTCGCCGGCTCGGTGGCGACGGTGGTGATCGCACTGCTGGCCCTGCCGCTCGCCGCCCTGGCGCTGCAGTTCACCGCGGTCGAGTATTTCAGCCTGCTGGTCCTCGGCCTGATCGCGGCGGTGATCCTGGCGCATGGCTCGGTGGCCAAGGCGCTGGCCATGGTGGTGCTCGGGCTGCTGCTCGGGACCGTCGGCATCGACGTCTCCTCCGGCGCCTCGCGCCTGACCTTCGGCATTCCGGAGCTGGGCGACGGGCTCGACTTCGTGCCGATCGCCATGGGCCTGTTCGGCCTCGGCGAGATCATGGCCAATCTCGACCGGCCGCAGCCGCGCCAGCTGGTCAGCAGCAGGGTGCGCGACCTGATGCCCCGCTGGGCCGATCTGCGCCAGGCCTTCCCGGCGATGGTCCGCGGCACCGCCATCGGCTCCTTCCTCGGCGTGCTGCCCGGGGGCGGGGCGGCGCTGCCGCCCTTCACCGCCTATGCCATGGAGAAGAAGCTGGCGCGCGACCCCGGCCGCTTCGGCAGGGGCGCGATCGAGGGCGTGGCCGGCCCGGAGGCGGCGAACAATGCCGGGGCGCAGACCAGCTTCATCCCGCTGCTGACGCTCGGGATACCATCCAACGCCCTGATGGCGCTGATGATCGGGGCGCTGATGATGCATGGCATCCAGCCCGGGCCGCAGATCATGACCGAGCAGCCGCAACTGGTCTGGGGCGTGGTCGCCAGCATGTGGGTCGGCAATCTGATGCTGCTGGTGATCAACCTGCCGCTGATCGGGATCTGGATCTCGATGCTGAAGATCCCCTACCGGCTGATGTTCCCGGCCATCGTGCTGTTCTGCTGCATCGGCACCTACGGCATCGCCAACAGCATGTTCAATGTCTGGCTGATGCTGGGCTTCGCATTGGTCGGCTACTTCTTCGTCAGGGTGAAGGCAGAGCCGGCACCGCTCTTGCTCGGCCTGGTGCTGGGACCGCAGCTGGAGGAGAACTTCCGCCGCGCCATGCTGCTGTCGGACGGCGACTTCACCGTGTTCGTGACCCATCCGATCAGCGCCGTGCTGCTCGCCGTCGTGGCGATCCTGCTGCTGGCGATGCTGGTCCCGGCGGTCACGCGCAAGCGCGAGCAGGCGCTGGCGGAATAGCCTTTCCCTCGGCGGGCGGGGACGGCATCGTGGCCGCCCCACCCATCGCCGCAGGTCCCCGATGCGCCTCGCCGTCCTCGCCGACATCCACGGCAACCTCCCGGCTCTTGAGGCCGTGCTGGCCGATCTCGGCCGCCGCGGCGCCGACGCCTTCGTCAATCTCGGCGACTGCGTCTCCGGGCCGCTCTGGCCGCGCGAGACGCTGGACCTGCTGGTCGCGAAGGACTGGCCGACCGTGCGCGGCAATCATGACCGCTGGGTCTGGGAGGACGGAGACGACTCGCCGCAGAGCTCCGACGGCTACGCCCGCCGCGAGGTGGGCGCCGCCGGCCGGGCGTGGCTCGGCGCCCTGCCGGTGCGGCTGGAGCTGCCGGGCGGCATCACCGCCTTCCACGCCCGGCCGGAGGACGACAACGCCTATCTGCTGGAGGACGTCGAGGCCGGCCGGCTGGTCCGCGCCCCGGCCGACGCCATCGCCGCGCGGCTCGGCGACGTCTCCGGTCCGGTGGTGCTGTGCGGCCACAGCCATCTGCCGTGGCTGCTGCGCCTGCCGGATGGGCGCTGGATTCTCAATCCCGGCAGCATCGGCGCCCCGGCCTATGACGACCCGACGCCGCCGGCCCATGTCTCCGAATCGGGATCGCCCGCCGCGCGCTACGCGATGCTGGAGCTGGACGGAGAACGGGTGGCGGCGGAGCTGATCGCCATCCCCTATGACCATGATCGTGCGGCCCGCCGGGCGGCCGAGAACGGCCGCCCCGACTGGGCGCACCAGCTGGCGACCGGCTTCTCCCGACCGTCCGGATCCTGACTCGTTCCGGTTCCGGCTGGACCACCGCATACCCGGTCGTGCTATCCCGGCGGCAACGATGTCGTGATCAAGGTTGCGGAGCCGGGTGCCCATGTCGCGTGCAAATGTCGTGTCGTTCCGTCGGGCGGCGCCGTGGTGGACCGCCTCTGCGGCCGGCCGGCTGGAGATCGACGGCGGCGTGCCCCTGAAGGGCGAGATCGCCGTCGCCGGCGCCAAGAACGCGGCCCTGCCGCTGATGGTCTGCGCCGCCCTGACCGACGAGCGGCTGACGCTGCGCAACCTGCCGCGGATCCTCGACGTCGCCATCCTGGCCGGCATCCTGGCCGAGCTCGGCTGCGAGGTGTCCTGGGACGAGAGCGGCCCGGCCCTGTCCGGCACCATGGGCGGCGCCGGCTTCGGCACCGGCCGGGTCGATTCGGCGCTGGTCGCCCGCATGCGCGCCTCCTTCCTGATCGCCGGCGCGGCGCTGGCCCGGCTGGGCCGCATCGCCCTGCCGCTGCCGGGCGGCGACGCCATCGGCCTCAGGCCGGTCGACTTCCACCTCGCCGGCTTCCGCCAGATGGGGGCGACCGCCGAGATCGAGGGCGGCGAGGTGGTGCTGAGCGCGCCGGGCGGGCTGCGCGGCGCCGCCATCGTGCTGCCCTTCCCCTCGGTCGGCGCCACCCAGAACCTGATGCTGGCGGCGACGCTGGCGAAGGGCGAGACCAGCATCACCAACGCCGCGCGCGAGCCGGAGGTGACGGACCTGGCCCGCTGCCTCGCGGCGATGGGTGCCCGTATCGACGGCATCGGCACCGACACGCTGCACATCACCGGCGTCGACCGGCTGCATGGCGCCAGCTACGACGTGCTGCCGGACCGGATCGAGCTGGGCACCTTGATCTGCGCCGCCGCGGCCACCGGCGGGGAGCTGCGGCTGGCCGGCGCCTCCGCCGAGCTGCTCAGCGCCGCCCTGCCGGTGTTCGAAGGGGCGGGGATCGAGATCGTGGCGGCGGACGGCGCCATCACCGCCCAGCGCGGCGCCGGCGGGCTGGTCGGGGTCGACATCATGACCCAGCCCTATCCCGGCTTCGCCACCGACCTGCAGCCCCAGGCCATGGCGCTGCTGTCCTGCGCCGAGGGCGCGGCGATGATCACCGAGACGCTGTTCGAGAACCGCTTCCGCCATGTGCCGGAGCTGCAGCGCATGGGCGCCAACATCCGGGTGGTGCGCAACCATGCCGTGATCCGCGGTGTCCCGGCGCTGCACGGGGCGGAGGTGACGGCGACCGACATCCGCGCCGGCGCCGCCCTGCTGATCGCCGCGCTGGGGGCCGAGGGCACCAGCACGCTGCACGGGGTCGAGCATGTCGACCGCGGCTATGACAGCCTGGTCGACCGGCTGCGCCGCTGCGGCGCCCGGATCCGGCGGGCCGACGCCGCCGGCTGACGGCCGGGCAGGGTGCCCGTACGCATCAGGAATGCAGGCTGTCCTCCCGGATGTGGCTTTCGATGGTCTCGGGATCATAGGGCTTCGGGATCACGGACCGGGCGCCCAGAGTCCGCGCTGCAGGCTCCGACGCTTCCGGGTCCGCCGAGGTGACGATCACCGTGATCCCCGGCCGCTCATCCCGCACCCACCGGGCGAGGTCGAGGCCATTCAGGACGCCCGGCATCCTTGCATCTGTGAGGACGACGTCGACCGGCGTCCCGGTCATCAGGATCCGGATTGCGTCCGAGGCACAGCCCGCAGCCGAAACCACGAAGCCGCGATGTTCGAGAAAGGACGCGATCGAGGACCGCAGGAAGGCATCATCCTCGACCACCAGCACGGCGGTCGATGGGGCGGCGGTGTGGTCCGTGTCCGGCTGTGTGCCCATCCGGCAGCTCCATCCAGCGGTTCACTGACGATCGGCGGCCCGCCTAGCGGATGGCCGTGGCGGCATCGGCCTTGTCGTTGGTCGCCTGCTGCTCCTTTGCCGGCAGCTTCGCGTCGCCGAGCTTCTTGACGCAGAGCGAGATCGCCTCGGTTGTCGGCTTGCCATCGGCACCGATCTTCGCCCAGCCGCCATCCTTGATGAAATCGTTGCGGCGCCAGCTGCTCGTGTCCTTGAACGAGGCCAGTTGCTTCGGAGCGTCCGGGGCATCCAGGAAATTGGCGACGCAGACATCAGCCACCACCTCCGCCCGCGCCTGCCGGGCCATGTCCCGGGCCGAGCCGCCCGTCACCCAGCCGCCCCAGATGAAGCCGATCAGCATCGTCAGGGCGCTGACGGCGACCCATGACCAGAAGACCGTCGCTTTCGACGGCCGATAGTTGCGCCAGCGGTCTCCCAGCGTCGTCGTGTCCGCCATCTCCGAACCTCCTGTGCCGATGCGCGCATATTGGCTGCGCGGCGTTTGGGAACCATCGATTGCGCGCAGATGCCGCTATGACAAGCGAAATTGATTGACTGATGACTGCAGTATTTTTGCTATATGAACATGGATATCCGGCTCGCGCAGACCTTCCTCGAAATCGTGAATGCCGGCAGCTTTGTCCGCGCGGCGGAGCGGCTGAACGTGGCGCAGACGACCGTGGGGGCGCGCATCCGGCTGCTGGAAAGCCAACTGGGACGGGCGCTGTTCGTGCGCAGCAAGTCCGGCGCGGCCTTGACTCCGGCGGGAGAGCAGTTCCTGCGCCACGCGCCCTCGCTGGTGCAGATGTGGCGGCATGCCTGCGAGCAGATGGCTCTGCTCGAAACGGGTCGGACGCTCCTGGCCTTCGGCGGCGAATTCAGCCTGTGGAATCCGCTGCTGCTGAACTGGCTGCTGGAGATGCGGCGCAGCGCCCCTCAGGTCGCGATCCGGACCGAGATCAGCATCGCCGGTGAGCTGATGCGGCAGATCGCGGAGGGGCTGCTGCACATCGCGGTCATGCATCAGCCCCAGCAACTGCCCGGCCTGCGTATCGAGGAACTGCTGACGGAGAAGCTGATCTGCGTGACCACGCACCAGGAGACCGACCTGGACAATTCCGGCTACGTCTATGTCGATTGGGGGCCGCGCTTCTCCGCCAGCCACAACATGAATTTCCCGGACCTGGTGAATCCCGGCCTTCTGGTCGATCTCGGCCCGCTGGGGCTGAGCTTCGTCCTCAAATGCGGTGGATCGGGATATTTCCGGGCCCGGGCGGCGCAGCCCTATCTGAAAGCCGGGCGGCTCCGCCTGGTGCCGCGGGCGCCCGAATTCTCCTACCCCGTCCATGTGGTCTACCAGGAAAGCGCTGACCGCACGGTGCTGGAGCCGGCTCTGGAGGCGCTGCGGACCGTGGCCGCCGAGGCGGAGGAATGGCCGATCCGATGGGGTGAAGACGGCACGGACGACTGACGGCGAAGCACGCCGACGCATGCCCCGGGAGGAATGATCGCGGAGCTTCCGCGCGTCTTCGTCCGGCTGCCCGGCCGCGCGTGACGCGCCCCGCGGCAGCGTGCGGATGTCGGGGCGGCCGGATTGTCCTGCAACTATATGGGGAATATTAAGGCTTTACGGGATCATTTTCATATACTAGTCCAGCTTGGCTGCCTCGCAGCGGGACCTGAAACATTCAAACAGATTGGATCATGTCGAAGCTTCGAAACGCATTCGCGCTCGCCGCCATTGTCGCCGCATCCGCCGTCTGGGGGGCGGCGACCCCGCTGTCGGCCCGGGATGTCCGCTATATTGCCACGCATGGGGACTGGTCTTCCTTCCAGGCCGCCGATGCCGGCGGGACCGTGTGCTACGCCGCCAGCCGGCCGACGGAGCTGCGGCCGGCCAATGTGCGGCACGGCGACATCTATCTCCTGGTCACCGACCGGCCGGCCGAGAACAGCAGCGACGTCGTCAGCCTGGTGGCCGGATACGCCTACAAGGCCGGCAGCGAGGTCACCGCGATCATCGGCGACCAGCGCTTCCGGATGTTCACCAAGGGCGACACGGCCTGGTCGATCAGCACCCGGACGGATCATGCCCTGGTCGCGGCGATGAAGGCGGGCGCGACCATGCTGGTGAAGGCGGTCTCGGCCCGGGGCACCAACACGGCCTACACCTTCTCCCTGGCGGGCGTGACCGCGGCGCTGCGGGACGTCGACACCGCCTGCGACGCCTGAGGCTCGTCGCCGCGCCGGAACGCATCGCTTCGGCGGCCCGTTGGCCCTGAGGAGTGCCATGGGAGCGGCGGATGAACGTCAAGCAGCTGCATGCGGCCGACGGTCAGCGGGTCTTCGCCGTCATCCTCGAGACCGGGGAGGCGGTGATGGAGTGCCTGCAGCGCTTCGCCGAAGCGGAGCGGCTGACCGCCGCCCAGATCACCGGCATCGGCGCCTTCAGCGAGGCCGGGCTGCGCTATTTCGACTGGGAGCGGAAGGAGTACCTGCCGATCCCGGTGCAGGAGCAGGTCGAGGTGGCGTCGCTGATCGGCGATGTCGCGGTGTCGCCCGAGGGCAAGCCGGCGCTGCATGTGCATCTGGTGCTGGGCCGCCGCGACGGTACCGCCCTGGCCGGCCATCTGGCCGAGGCCCGGGTGCGGCCGACACTGGAGCTGATCGTCACCGAATCCCCGGCGCATCTGCGGAAGGCGCTCGATCCGGAAAGCGGGCTCGCTTTGATCCGGACCTGACCTCTCGAGACAGGAGATCGCGATGAACTGGGACCAGATTTCAGGCCAGTGGAAGCAGATGAAGGGCAAGGCCAAGGTGCAGTGGGGCAAGCTGACCGACGACGACCTCGACGTGCTCGACGGCCGGCGCGACCAGCTGGTGGGCCGCGTCCAGGAGCGCTACGGCATCGCCAGGGACGAGGCCGAGCGCCAGGTCGACGACTGGTCGCGCGGCCTGAACTGACCTTCAGAGCGCGCGGACTCAGGATCGGGCCGGCTTTCGCCGGCCCGTTTCTGTCTGTTGGATCACATCAGCGCGACCGGCTGAGAACGGCGCGATGTCGAGCATCTTTGCGTGGCCTCTCCCGCAAGCGAGACCCTTTCAGAATTGCCGACACCGTCATTGCGAGCGCGGCGAAGCAATGACGGCAAAGGGAAGGGTTATGAAAAAGCCCCGCGAGCGGGAGAGGCAAAGCCAATGCGGCCCCTCTACGTGATCTGCTCGCCATCACGTGCTCTATGCGATCGGCTTCGCCCGGTCCGGCCGCGCGGCGTTGATCCGCCGCAGTACCAGGTCGCGGTCCTCGCGCACCTGAATCTCGCGGCCCCGCGCCAGCAGCACCGTGCGTGCTTTCGGATGATGCCAGCTCTGCGGCGCCCGCACCGCCTCGACCCGGGCGGCGACGATGTGCACCGGCGTACCGGACGGCGTGGTCAGCCGGGCGACCACGACGCCGTTGCCCAGCTTCTTCAGCACCGTGGTCAGCGAGTCGACCAGATAGGCCTCCTGCTCGGTCGCGGCGGTGCCGAAGTCGATCTTGGTGCGGCCGGGGATCTCGCCCGACCGATAGGATTCGCGGATGAAGACGATGTCGCCCTTCGGGATCGACACGGCGCCGCCCTGGTCGTCCGTCCCGGTCAACACGGCCTTGACCATGGGTCCCTCCCAGCTTGCGGTCGGTTCCTGGCGGAACCTGTTGCCGGAAGGATGGAATCAACCGGCGGCGGGATGCAAGACCTTGCGGACCCTGGCAAAACCGCCCGCCAGTGGAGACCCGCCCGATCAGCCCCGGAAGCGGGCGAGGGCGGAGAGGTCGGCGGCGCCGAAGGCGTCCCGGCACCAGCGCCGCGCGGCCTCGGCCTGCTCGTCGTCCCAGCCGCCATAGCGCAGATTGTCCAGCGCCTTGGCCTCCAGCTCCGCGTCGCTCAGCGGTTCGCGAGCGCCGCCGCGCAGATGCGGCTGCCGGATCTCCACCACACGCCCGTCGGCCAGCGTGGCGGCGAGGTGGCCGGTGAAGTTCTTCGGATACTCGTCCGCCGGGTCGATGCGGTAGCGGATCTTGGCGGCCAGGGCCAGCACCTGCGGGTCGCGGATCCGCGCCTCGGTGAACTGGCCGAATCCGGCCCGCCCGTCGAAGAAGCCGACCGCCATGCAGAAAGGGGTGCTGAACTTGGCGGCATAGGGCGTGGGCGGCCGGTGCTTCACCGCCAGGTCCTCCCACAGCCGGTGCACCGTGCCCTCGCCGACATTGCAGGTGATCGAGACGATCTCCTCCGCCCGCACGCCCTGCCGCGCCAGCCGGATGGCGCAGTCGATGAAGGGCTGGGTCATGGTCCCGCAGGCATAGGGCTTGAAGGCGATGCCGGCCATCACCCAGTCCCGGCCCAGCCCGTCCAGCAGCGGCGCGAAATCGGGCTGCCGCGACGGCGCGAAGGCCTTGTAGAAGCCGTGCACGCCCTCCAACACCGTGCGCGGGCCGGTGAAGCCGCCGCGCGCCATCAGCGCCGCGCGCAGGCCGGACTGGGCGGCCCAGCCGGGATGC
>NZ_JANX01000055.1 GCF_000767795.1 Inquilinus limosus MP06
GCATGGTCGCCAACCTGACCAATGCCGATGCCGATACCCGCATCGTCGAGACCGCTTCCGGTATCGGCTTCGGCCTCGCCGTCGGCCAGGGCGCCGGCGCCAAAGGCGCGGTACTGGGCGCCGCAGCCGCCACGGGTTTCGTCGGCGTCTCGATCCGCGACGTCGTGCTCGATCCGTCCGACGGCGACGCCTACCCGCAGGGCGCCGGCATCGCCGTGCTGACCGAGGGCGACATCTGGGTCGCGACCGGCGGCGCGGTGGCTCCGGGCGACAACGCCGTGTTCGAGGCCGCGACCGGCATCTTGTCCAGCCTGCCGGCCGACGCCACCCACTTCGCCATCGCCGGCGCCCGCTGGATGACCGCTGCCGTCAGCGGCGGCCTGGCCGTCCTGCGGCTGGGCGGCGCGCTGCCATCCGCCTGACCTCCACCGCCCAGCCCCTTCGAAGGAGCCTTCCATGTTCGCATTCGACGCTCAGCAGGCGCTGGGCTTCCTGATCTCCCAGACCGCCGCCATCGAGGCCCAGGCCTACGAGATCCAGTACCCCGACATCCAGTATCCGGCCCTGGTGCCGGTCGACACCTCGGCCAATCCCTGGACCAAGAGCGTCACCTTCTTCTCCACCGACAAGCTCGGCCAGGCCGAGTGGTTCAACCACTTCGGCAAGGACATGCCGCTGGCGGATGTCGAGCGTAGCGAGCATCAGCACCCGGTCGAGATGGCGGCCGTGGGATATCGCTATACCGCCGAGGAGCTGGGCCAGGCCATGCTGGTGCCCGGCCTGAATCTGTCGGCAGACCGCGCCGCGGCGGCGGTGCGCGCCTATGAGGAGTTCATGGACGGCGTCGCCCTGCGCGGCGTGCCGCCCAGCGGCACCGCCAGGGGCTGGACCGGGCTGATCAACGACCCGAACGTCACCGCCGGCCTGGTCGCCAATGACGGCACCGGCGCGTCCACCGCCTGGTCGGCGAAGACCCCGGACCAGATCCTGCGCGACATCAACGCGCTGCTGACCGGCGTCTACACCGGGTCGCTGACGGTCGAGATGGCGGACACGCTGCTGCTGCCGGTGGCGCGATTCGACGCCATCGCCACCATCGCCCGCACCGCGACCAGCGACGTCACCATCCTCGAGCATCTGCGCCGCAACAACACCTACACCGCCATCACCGGCGCGCCGCTGACCATCCGGGCCGTGCGCGGGCTGGAGACGGCGGGCGCCGGCAACACCGCCCGCATGGTCGCCTATCGCCGCGACCCGCAGGTGGTGAAGCTGCATCTGCCGATGCCGCACCGCTTCCAGGCGCCGTGGCAGTCCGGCCCGCTGGTGTTCGACGTCCCCGGCATCTTCCGCACCGGCGGGGTCGAGATCCGGCGGCCGAAGGCGTTCCGCTACGGCGACGGCATCTGAGCCGCCTGTCCGATCATGCCCCCGGGGCGGCCGCCTGGCGGCGGCGTCTGCGCGCTTCCGGTGCTCACGGACCTGAAGGTTCGCCGCGCGCCGGTTCTCGACGCCACCGCCGGCCGGCTCACTCCGCACGCATGCTCGAGCAGGCTTTGGTGTTCTCAGGGAGAAAAGACCATGCGCATCGCCAACATCTCGCCCGGCCCGCGCTTCCTCTATGCGCGCGGCCGGGCCCGGCTGGTCGAACCCGGCGAGACCGTCGAGTTCGACCTCAGCGAGGCCGAGGCGGAGAGCGTCCGGCAGCAGGCTGCGGCCGGGTTGCTGGCCGTGACCGACCCGCCCGCCGGCGAGAAGGCAGCGCGGGCCCGGCGGCCGGGACGGGGAGGGCGATGATGGACGGGCTCACTCCCGCCGATGTCAAGGTGCGGTTCCCGGGCTTCGCCGCGGCTGCCGACGCGACGGTGCAGGCGGCGCTGGACGAGGCGGCGCTGCTGGCCGGCACGGACTGGACCAGCGCGCCCGATGCCAGGCTGGGGCGGCTGCTGCTCACTGCCCATATCCTGACGCTGGACGGGCAGGGCAGCAGCGCCGAGGCCGCGGCGTTCGCGGCCGGCGGCTTCAGCCGGATACGCAGCGGCGCGCTGGAGCTGGAGCGGCCCGGCATCGCCGGGACGGAGCCGGGCCTGCTGGGCTCGACCAGCTATGGCCGCCGCTTCCTCGAGCTGCTGCAGCGCAACGTCCCGGCCGTGACGGTGGTGTAGCCATGTCCCTGCTCGACGGAGCTCTCCAGGCGATGTTCGGCGCCGCGTTCGGGCCGCTGCTGCTCGACGGCACGCTGCATGTCGCCGCCAAGGATGCGGAGGGCGGTATGATCCTGCCGCCCGTCTTTGTCGATGTCCCGGTCAAGGGCCATCGCGACGAGCTCGGCGACAGGCAGCGGGCCGATTGGGGCATCCCCGACCGGGCGGTTCGCCTGGTTGTGCTGCAGGCCAATGTCGCCGCGGAGCCGACCCCGGATGACGAGATTACCCTGGCCGGCGGCCGCTGGCGGATCGGCACGGTCGAGCGCGACCCGGCCGGCGCCGCCTGGATCCTGACCGGGATGCCGGCCTGATGGCGCGCGTCACCGGTGTCGATCGCCAGATCGCGCGTCTCAAGCGGGCCGGCGCGGCGGTTCGGCAGGAGGTCGGCAAGGCGGTGATCGCGGCGGCGAGGCTTGTCGCGGCAGAGGCGGTGAGCAGCATCTCCGCGGGCTGGATCAGCGGGCCGGACCACGTCCCCTCCAAGCCGGGTGAGCCGCCGAACGCCGATACCGGCCGGCTGCACGGCGCCATCGATGTCGTACGCCGGGACGAGCTGACGGCCGAGGTGGTCTCGGCCGCGCCCTATGCCGTCGACCTCGAATTCGGCACGTCGCGCGTCGCAGCCCGCCCCTATCTGCGGCCGGCGACGGCGAAAAGGCGAGCTGAGGCGGTCGAGCTGATCCGCCGGGCCGCCCGTCGCGGCCTGGCAAAGGACTGAAGCCCGTGATGTCGGGTTCGCATGGAGAGAAACAATGCCTTGGATTCGGTTTACCGCCGATTTCGATTACCGGCCGTCGCGACGCCTGACCCTGGCCTACAGGGAGGGAGCGACCTTGCTGGTCCCGACCGCCGCGGCCCTGGCCGCCGAGGCCGCGGGCGCCGGTCGCCGCGTGCCCAGGCCGAAGGCAAAGCATGAGCGGCCGTGACCTGTCCGGCCAACTGCGCCGCGCGGCGGTCGCGGCGCTGCTGGCCGATCCCGGCGTGGCGGCCCTGGTCGGCACCCGGATCTATGACTACGTCCCAGCCGCGCCGGCCTATCCCTTCCTGCGCTGCACCACCGCGATCGCGTCGCCCTGGGAGGCCACGGGCGCGGTGCAGGGCAGCCTGGTCCGGCTTCAGTTCGACGCCTTCACCAAGGACTATGGCCACGCCTCGGCCGAACTGCTGGCGGCCGCGGTGGTCACGGCGCTGGACGAAGCCGATCTCGCGTTTCCCGAAGGCTCACTGGTGTCGCTGCAATGGCGCCAGACCCGTCTGCTCGACGATCCCGCGGAGCAGGGCGTGACCCACGGGGTGATCGAGTTCGAGAGCATCGCGGCGCTGTAGCGCCGTTCCTATCAACCCATGCCGACCCCGGCATACCCGGCCCCGCCGTCGCGCGGGGCCGTTTCATTCGAGGAGATCCCGATGGCCCAGGCCAAGACCTTCCGTTTTTCCGACGTCATGATCTTGCTCGGCAACGGGGCGGCCCCGACCGAGGTCTTCGCCGCGCCCTGCGGCCTGACCGAGTTGGGCATGACCATCGCCAGCGACACCAATGAGAGCATCATCCCGGACTGCGACAACCCGGACGATCCCGCCTGGAAGATCACCGACATCACCGCGCTGCAGATGACCCTGAGCGGGCAGGGGGTGCTGGACCGCAACGCCCGCAAGACCTGGGAGGACTGGGCCTTCGGTGGCACAGAGAAGACCGTCCGCTGGGTCTATGACGTCACCGCGGCCGATTTCGGCGGCTACTATCAGGCGCCGGCGATCCTGACCAGCTATCAGGTCACCGCTCAGCGCGGCCAGCGGGCGACCGTGCAGATCGCCATCACCCTGAACGGCAAGCCGGCCTGGACGGCAGCGGCGTGATGGCGGGCCAACCGAACATCTCGGCCGAGGTCGAGCTGAGCTGGGCGGACGGGACCTATCTGTTCGCCTTGAAGCTGAAGCAGATCGAGGAGCTGCAGCGGCTGTGCAATGCGGGGCTGGGCGAGATCGCCCAGCGCCTGCTGGTGGAGCGGCGCTGGCGCGTCGGAGACATCGTCGAGACCATCCGGCTGGGCCTGATCGGCGGCGGCCTGCCGGCGGTGCGGGCGCGCGAGCTGGTCGACACCTATCTCGACGGCCGGCCGCTGGCGGATCCGCGCGACCCGGCGAATCCGCTGACGACGGCCCAGGCGGTCATCATGGCGGCTTATTTCGGCGTCGCCGAAGCGGCGGAGGAGTCGGAGGGAAAAGCCGAGGCCGCGGCGGGCGACGGGACGGATGGATCGACGTCGCGGCCTTCACCGGGCAAGCCTTCGCGCTCGGCTTCTCGCCGCTCGACATCGGCCGGATGAGCCTAGCCGAATTCCTGACGGCCGGTCGGGCCTATGCCAGGATCATGGACCCCGCCGGTGCGCCGGCCGCGGCCCCGCCGAATGACGATGCCTTCGACGAGATGCTGGCCAGGGCCCGGCAGGCGGGCTTCCTGGCCAGGTAACGATCAGGCCACCCGGAGGAATCGGATCAGGCCGTGCGGTGAGATCCGCTTTTTTAAGGACAGAGGTCTCGAATCACGAGGGCGGCGTCTTGATGCGCCTCCATATCGGCTTCGTTGTCCAATGCGAGGGCGGCGTCGTTCACCCGGTCGCCGACCCGCCTGAGATCCTCGAGATCCGCGTCCTTGAGGTCCGGATACTTCGTCCGCAGCGAGAGGATGATGGAAAGGATGATCGGCTTCTGCTGAACCAGCAGCTTTCCCTGATCCAGGGCCTTCATCTGGTACTGCATCCCCTTGATGAACGAGCCTTTGATGGCGGCGCATTGCTGAGGGGTGAGGGCGGATGCGGGCGCAGACAGGCCGATCACAGCGGCGGCTGCGATCAGTCGAAGCGTCAGTGTGATCATCCTTGATCCTTCGGCACGCCGCCCTCCAGCAGCCCCTCGGCGGCCGGTTCGATCATTTTCGGTAAAAAAAGTAGCATAAAACATCTATTCCCCCACCAAAAATAGAAGACAACTTTCCCACGGACCCCGTCTCGTGTCGAGCCGATTTTTGCTGAGGTGTCCCCATGGCACAAGCCGCAGACCAGATCGTCGTCGAAGTGACGGCCGTCGTCGGCCAGTACAACCAGGCGATGATCCAGGTCGCCAACGTCACCATCAACAACATGAAGGCGGCCGAGGACGCTGCGAAGAAGAGCTCGGACGCGATCGGGAAAGCCCTTGAGACGGCCGCTTCCCGCGTGCCAGGCCTGATCAAGGGTCTGGCCGAGGGCCGGAGTGCGCTGCAACTGTTCCTTGGAGAGGCGGCGGAGCTGCTGCCGATCTTCGGGCCCTGGGGAATCGCCCTCGGCGTGGCGGCGGGTGCGCTGGGGTCCGTCCTGGAAAACTTCGATCTCCTGACCGGGCGCGTCCGGGTCAGCGCCGACGAGCTGGCGCGCATGAATGCCGAGCTGGAGGGGACGAAGGGGGCGGCCGCCGCCCTGGAGGGCGGCTATGACGCACTGATCGCTAAGCTCGCGACAATGAGTGAGCTGCAGAAAGGGGCCTTCATCATCTCGCAGGAAACAAGCCTGCAGAATGATCTGACGGAACTCGAAAAGGTCATCGCGTCGACCTCGGGGAACATCAAGGACAACCTCTACGATATCCGGGGCCAGATGCTGCGGACCTTCGGCGGGGTCACGGAGGAAGCGGGGCGCTTTGCCGAGAGATTCCAGACACTGCTGGACACCTTCGCGGACGGCAAGTTGCCGATCGAGCAGTATCAAGAATTTCAGCGGATGCTGGAAGTACTGTCGACCAATGCCACGCCGGAGATGAACGCGGTCCTCAAACAGCTCTCCGATCAGCTGATCATTGCAGGCGCCCAGGCCGAGGAGTTCAACAGGAAGAAGGAACAGACGGCTGCCGTCATCAACACCGTCAACGGCCGTTTCAGCGACAGCAATCGACTCCTGGTCGACCAGCGTTCCAACCTGGCCGAGGCCGGTTCGGCGGCCGATGGATACGCCAAGTCGATGCGGGAGGCCGGAGAAGCGCAGCTGTCCTTTGGCAGACGCAGGGTCCGGACGGGTTTCGTCCAGCTTCCCCCGCCCGAAACCGGCTCCCCCGAAGACCCGTCCGCCCAGGGGGCGCTCGGCAATGTGTTCCAGGGCATCGATCTCTCCAGCCTCAAGTCGGATGAGCTGTCGAACTGGTTCCGCTATCCAAGGAATACCGGGAGCGGCCGAGGTGACGGCCATGGTGGCGGCGTGCCGAAGCAGACCGAGGAACAAAAGGCACTCAACCAGCAGTTGGCCGAAGCGCAGCGCCTCTACGAGCAGACTCTCACGCCCATCGAAAAATTTGCCGAGGCCCAGGGTCGGATCCTGTCGCTTCATACGGCCCTGAGGGATGCCCTGGGGGGCGAAAAAGCCGCTCTGGAGGTGATGAACCGCGCCCTCCAGCAGGCAGCCGACATCTATGCCGAGGAACAGGAGAAAATCGATAAGACCAAGGAGAATGCTGAAGCGGCGAAGGCGCGGCAGAAGGAACTGGGAGACGCAATCAGCGCGGTCGGCGACGTCTTCAAGGAGGGCATCAAGGGAGCCAAGGACTTCAACGACGCCTTGGACAAGATCGGGCTTAGCCTGCTCGATCTGGTGGCGAAGGGTCTGTTCGGTCAGGGCTCCCTGGGTGGGCTGTTCAATCAGATCTTTGGCAACGATACCGGCGCGGCCGGCATTCTCAGCTGGCTGGGAGCCTCCTCCGCGCCGTCCGCCGGCGGAGCCTCCGGTGGCGGCCTCGGCAGCCTGATCGGATCAGGCCTGTCCTGGCTGGGCGGCTTGTTCGGCGGCGGCCTGGCCGGCGGCGGCCAAGCACTTCCCGGCCGGCTGTACCAGGTCGGCGAGACCGGGCGGGAATGGTTCGCCCCTTCCGTCCCCGGCCAAGTGATCCCGAACCACGTGATCAAGGCCGCGGCCGGCGGCGGCAACGCGTCGGGGCCGCCGATCAACTTCAACATTAGCCTAGCGGGTGCCAATGGCGACCGGACCATCGCCGAGATCGCTGCGGCCGCGGTCAAGAAGGGCCTGGCCCAGGTGCCCGAGATCAACCGCCAGCATCGGATCCGCTTCGCATGACCGACAACCCGATCATCATCTACGACTGGCCCCCGATCCTCGTGGCCAATGCGGAGATGTTCCGCATCGACGCCCGCACCCGCTCCGGCGGCGAGACCATCTCCGGCCGCGAGCAGGTGGTGGGATCGGGGCTCGGACGCTGGGTGGCGCGGCTGACGGTCCCGCTGCATACGCCGGCCAAGATCCGGGCCATGCGCTCGCTGATGGCGCGCCTCGAGGGGCGGGCCAACGGCGTCCGCGTCGGGCCGTGCGACTGCCGGAACGGCAATCGGCTGACCCCGGCGATCCATGACATTCCCTATCGCGACAAGGCCCGACACGGCGACGGTGCCGGCTTCGTGCAGGGCGGCGCATCGCCGAGCATGGCCGAGGCCGCCTCCGCCGGCGCGATCTTCCTCAAGATCGTGAACGGATCGACGGCGCTGCCGGTCCTGGAGGGTTCGTTCATCGGCATCGCCGGCTATCTGTATGTCGTCGTCGGCGTCACCCCGTTGCCGGAGGAGACGACGCGCCTGGAGATCCGGCCGAAGCTGCGCGTGGAGGCGCCTGACGGCGCCCCGGTCGAGTGGTGTCGCGCCCGCGTCCCAATGCGCCTGACGGCCGACGACAGCGGCGAATTCGAGCTCCAGCTCGCCCGCATGGGCACGGCGACGCTCGACCTCGTGGAGATGTGGTGATGCAGCTGTTCACAGAGACGATCCGCGAGCAGGCGCGGGGACAGCATGTCGTCTGCTCCCTGTTCGTCACCTTCGAGTTCAAGAGCGGCCCGATGCGGGTGTGGGAAGGCGACGGTCCGCTCGATCGCGGTGGCGTGACGTGGCGCGGGATGGGCCATCGCCAGGACAAGCAAAGCAACCCACTGCAGTCGATCGAAGGGCTGGAGCAGGCGATCAACGGCACGGCACCGCAGCTGAACCTGACCTTGTCGGGCGTCGATCCCAAGGTCGTCGCGGCGGCCCGGAAAGACGCCGATGCCGACGAGATCGAGGGCCGCAACCTGGCGATCTCGATCGGCTTCTTCGATGCCGCCCGATCCAGCCTGGTGCCGCTCGACAATCTCGTCCGGCTGGGTACTTGGATCATGCAGAAGCCCAGCTTCACCGCCACCGGCCCGACGCTGCGCACCATCTCGCTGCCCTGCGAGACGATCTTCGCCCAGCGCAGCCGCGCCCCGTTCGGGATGCTGACGGACCGCGACCAGCAGCGGCGCTTCCCGGGCGATCAGGCCCTCGAATTCATTCCCAAAATGGTGGATCGGACGGTGACATGGCCGGAGTTCTAGCGGATCTCGCCGTACATTGTCGCGTCGGTGCGTCCGGCGCGTTCCAGCCCGGCCGGATGGATTGCTGCACATGGGCGGCGGACTGGGTGATGTCACAGACCCGGCGGGACCCGATGGCCGCGTGGCGCGGCCGCTATCGCACGGTGCTGGGTCTCAAGCGGCTGCTGCGTCGAAGCGGAGGAATGGAGGACATGCTGGCGGCGGGCATGCAGTCCATCGGTGCGACCCGGATCGATCCCTCCGAAGCCGTCGCCGGCGATATCGGGGTGATCCTGGCCGTCAGCCCGTCCGGCGATATCGAGCCGTCCGCAGCCATCCGCGGCCAGCTCGGCTGGCTGGCCAAGCTCGGCGACGGCCTGTGGCGCGCGCCCTCGGCGATGGCCGCCTGGAGGCTTCCGTAATGGGACCCGCAATCGTCATCGCCATTGGCGTCGGCACTGCCGCGGCATCCGGCGGCGCGATCGCGGCTGGCGCCGCCGCGACGGGACTTTTCCTGGGACTCGGAACCGTCGCCTGGACAGCAATCGGCGTCGGCCTGTCGATCGTGGGCACCCTGGCGCAGACCCTGCTGGCGCCGCAGCCGCCACGGCCGAAATTCCAGGACGGCAGCCAGGTCGTCAAGCAGGCGGTGCCCCCACGCGTGCGCTGCTATGGCCTTTACCGGCTGGGCGGCGCCTATATCGACTATGTCGGCGATGGCGGCGACCTGAAGGTCCTGCTGTGCCATTGCGCCCATGAAGTCGCGAGCATCGAGAAGCATTGGCTGAACGATGAGGTCGTGACGGTCGATGGCGCCCACGGCGGCGCGGTCACCAGCGGTGGCTACAACAAGTTCCGATCCGGCACCGACAGTTCCGTCTATGTCATCAACCACCTGGGCTCGCCCGACCAGACGATCGCATTCGGTGTGGATCACTGGCTGCCGAAGCCGGGAGAGAACCCCCCGAAGCATCGCGGCCGCGGGTTGTGCGCGACCTACGTCAAATATGCAGACCTCAAGCCGGAGCAGCAGCAGGAGGTCTTCCCGAATGGTCCCCCGGCCTATCGAGCAACGCTGAAAGGCGCCAAGATCTACGATCCGCGGCCGGCGGCCCACCAGACGGCGGGCGATGAGTCGACCTATGCCTGGTCGGACAATGCGGCCCTGGTGATCCTGGATTACCTGACCCGCACCGAGAACGGCGTGCCGGTCGGGTTTGGCTTCAAGCTGGACCAGATGGATCTGGAGAGCTTCAAGGTCGCGGCGCAGGTCTGCGACCAGCTCGTGCCGCGCAAGGGCAATGCCTCGGCGCCGGAGAAGCGCTGGTGCGTGTGGGGCGCCTATGAGCTCACCGAGGATCGTAAGACCGTGCTGTCCGACCTGCTCGACGCCTGCGGCGGCCGGATCACCCAGGCACCGGACGGCAAGCTCGGGCTCACGGTCGGGGCGGGAAAGATCGGGCATCCGGACTCGCCGGATGTGCCCGGCATGCCCGCAGCTTCGGTCACTATCAACGATGATCAGATCCTCGAATACGACTTCTCGGCCGGCAAGGCGGCGATCGAGCGGATCAACGAGGTCCGCGCCACCTATGTCAGCCAGGACCAGGACTGGTCGGAGGTCGAGGCCGGCATCCAGCTCGACCCGGCCTCGATCGAGCGCAACGGCACCGAGAGCAGCCAGATCAAGCTGCGTTTCGTGCCGTCCGAAAGCCAAGCCCAGCGCGTTGCCCGATACACCCTGAAGCGCGGGAACCCGGCGTGGTCCGGCCGCATCCGCGGCACGCTGGCGCTGCTCGACGCCTGGGGCGAGCGCTGGGTGCGGCTGACGCTCGCCGAGCTCGCAATCAACCAGATCTTCGAGGTCACGTCGATGCGCCTGGACCGCACCACGATGGCAGTCGAGATGGAGGTGACCAGCTATGACGGCTGGTGGGACTGGAATGCGGATGAGGACGAGGCCGAGCCGGCGGCGGTCCCGGCCGGCGACGGTGGCGAAGGCGACATGCCGCTCCCGGAGGAGGTCGCCGTCACCATCGATCATCGGGCGATCAACGGGCAAAACTATGCGGCGATCGGCATCATCTCGTGGAAGCCGCCGCCGCGCAGCGTCTTCGTTGGCGAGGCGCGGTACAGGCCGGTCACGCAGCCGGCTTCGCCGTGGATGATCCTGACGGCCGAGCAGGATGCCAGCCGGGTGGAGACCGGCGCGCTGGCCGACGGTCAGCTCTATGAGGCGCAGGCGCGTTTCCTCGGGCCGCGACGGACGGCGGGCGATTGGGCGCCGAGGGATCCGGAGGATGAGGACAGCCCGGTGCGGTTCACGGCGACGGCCGATCCCGTAGCGCCTGGAATGCCCTTCGGCCTCACGGCGCAGGCCGGCGTGCCGGGCCCGGGACAGATAACGGTCACGGCGACGGCGCCGAACAGCCCCAACCACGCCGCGCTGCGGTTCTGGCGCAACGCCAGCGACAGCTATCCCGGCGCGACACAGGTCGGGGTGCTGTATGGGGGGCCGAACTCGACCCGCAGCGTGGTCGACACGCCGGGGCTCGGCGACTGGTGGTACTTCGCCACCGCCGAGAACTGGTCCGGCGTGAAGAGCGCGCCGACCAGCCGCGTGCTGGCGGAGCTGGCTCCGGCCGCGCCGGTGATCACGGATCCGGCGGGGTCGGCCGCGACCTATGAGCGGCGGCCGACGGTATCGGGCGGCGGTGCGGTGCCGGGCGCGGCGATCCGGCTCTATGCCAATGCGATGCAGGTCGGAACCGGGACGGCGAATGGTGCCGGCGCTTGGTCCGTCATACCCTCGACCGATCTCGGGACCGGTGCCAACGCCATGACGGCGACGCAGACCGCCGCAGGCAACGAAAGCGTGGCGTCCGGGGCGGTGACCATCACGGTCAATCCGATCGACAGCGATGCGTGGGCCTATATCGCGGCCATGGCCGTGAGGCCTGCCTATGCCCGGCAGACGCTGATCAAGACCCTGGTGGAGAGCCTGAAATCGGCCGGCCTCTGGTCCAAGCTGGATTGCCTGCACCTGCTGGCCGCACATCATGAGCAGACTTCACGCCTGAATGTCCGGGCGCCGGGCAGTTTCACTCTGGTGGCGACATCGGCGGGCTCGACGGCACCTGGTTTCACGACCGATCGCGGCTGGCTGGGCGGCGGGGCCGGCGCCACGGCCGGGGGCTACCTGGCCGGAGGCTTCAACGCGACCATCGGCACCAACCAGCTGCAGCAGAACAGCGCGCATCTGGCGGTATGGGTGCATCAGGCCTCATCCGGCAGCGTATCGGGCGCGTTCCGGGAGGCCGGTGGCGGTCAGGCGCTGATTGCCTGCCGGAACCCGGCCGCCGTGCTGTGGTGCATGGCCAACGCCGGCGGTGCCGACGCCCCGGCACAGAGCGGAGACGGCACGGGCTTCTATGCCTGGAGCCGGCAGAGTGCGGCCAGCTACCACGCCTACCAGGACGTGGCTGATCTGGGAGCGATCAGCCGGGCCTCGGCGACGCCGGTGGCCGGGACCTTCCATGTGTTGCGTGGCGGCTCCGGCTACTCCAACGCCCGGGTCGCCGCGGCTTGCTGGGGGGCGGGGCTCAGCGCCGCCGAGATCTCGGCCTTGCGGAACGCGCTGCACGATTATCTCGCGGCGATCGGTGCCGCGTCCTGACGCCGCCCGGCGGCGACCACCACGGACAACCTGATGGAGTGATGCGGTCATGGCAATTCCGACCGTTGACGAGGTGTGGGCCGATTTCAACGCCGATGGCTCGGTGAAGGAGCCGAGCAAGCAGGACATCCGGCGCCTGTTGCGGTTCATCCAGGCGATCGCCGCGGCCAACGGGATGAAGACGTATCCCAACAAGGCGGCGATGGATGCGGATCTGACCCAGGCCGACGGCACGCCAGCGCTGCTCTGGGCCGACCCGGTCGAGGCAAACAACTATCCGACGGTCTGGACCTGGAATGACCCAACTAACCAGTGGATTGAGGGGGGTGATCGGATCTCGTCGCTGAAAACCACCGTTGACCTGCAGGCGCAATATATCAAGGGCGCCGCGGGTGGTGTGGACGGGATCTATGCGGCGACCGGCGCCCCGCGGCCTGTCGTCTTTACGGATGCCTCTTCCTATAACCAAACCTGGACGTCGATCTCCAATCCGCAGACGCGTTTTAACATCGTGCCAAGTGATGCCGGCCTCGAGGTGGAGGGGCTTTCGGCTCTCACTACTCCCTGGCCGGTGGGGATCAAGATGTCCTGGGATCTCGTTCCCGGCGACAGCTACTACTTCGAGGGCGTTTACACGGCCGGGTCGAGTTTCACGCAACTCGGCTTTTGGTTCGGCACTGATCCGGTGACGAGTGGCGATCTCTCAGGCGGTACCAGGATGGTCGTCTATCGAGACAGAGTCCTGATTCCTTGCCTGGCGAACGGCATTACCGGCGATGGATCGCGCACGATCACGCCCGGCTGGGGCGCTACCGATCCGGTAGGGGTTGGGGTGGTTTTTGGCTTTGCGATCGATGTTCTCGGAGATCGATCGCTTCGATATAAGGTTTACCGGAATGGGATCCAACAACTGGTCGATGTTGTTGTCACACCGCCCGGCCCGGCCGGTGCACTTGTGGTGGGGCTGAACATCATCAACGGCGCCACCGGCCGTATCACCAAGTTGCTGCGAAAGACCAATCCCGGAAAGACTATCTGGATCGACAACACGGTGGCCGCGAGCGGCGACGGCTCGCGCGGAAGCCCGCTTAAAACCGTGCTCGACGTTCCTGCCTATCTGGCAAAGATCGGCTATCAAGACGAGATCACGATCAATTGGCTGAGCGATGACGACTACGGCTACCTGCAGTGCAAGGACACCTTGGCTGGAAAGTGGAACCTGAATGGCAGGCCGGGAGGCAGGACACGGCTGAATGGCTATCTTCAGGAAACGGTCCCCTGGACCGTCGTTCCCGGCACCAGCGGAACAGTCTACTCGACCCCACAGAAGTGGGGTACAGAACCTCGCTCCCAGCTTAACCAGCCGTTCGTAATCGGGGCGAGTCATAGTCCACGGCCATGGTTCACCTTTCCAGATATGGCTTTGCCTCAGGTGGTGACCAACAACGGCGGGGTCGACATGGCCGGCCTGTCGGGGGGCGGATTCGCGATCTCTCTCGGCGTCATCTACATCCGCCTCCCAGATGGGTTGGGACCTGATCCGGCGGCGGCCACAGTTCGGCTGTCACGGACTCACTATGTGGTCGAGATTGTTGGTGGGCCCGAGGTGAACATGAACAACCTCGTGCTGCAATACTCATCCCAGCATCTGTTCGCGGGTGGCTCTGGTCGGGGCATCATTAACAATTGCGAGGCCTATTGGTCCGCATATGACGCCAACGGCTTCGAGTGCCAAAACGGATCGTACAGGTTCTTGCGTCCGAAGGTGAAGTACATCGGCAACGATGGGATCGGACGCACTCCCAGGGCGGATATCTCGCATCTTCCGTATCAGACCGGAGTCAGGCAGGTGATCGAGATCATCGACGGCGAGATCTCTCACACTAGAGCAGGCGATGGAGTGTCACAACATTTCAACGAAGAAAACCAAAACTCATGTGAAACCAGGGTCATCAATACCTGGATCCATGACTGCTGGAAGTGCGGCCTTGTTAGCCTGGACGATCTGATGGTGGTCGAGGGCGGGGTGATCGAACGCTGTGGTACGGCGCAGCTTTCATTGTTCGGCGTAACGACTGCCTCTGCAGCGGGGCGGATCCAGCAGGCGTTCGTCAATGGAACCGTGATCGATCCGCAGGGTCTCGGCACGATTGGAGTCCAGAATCTGTATACCGACGGTATGGCGCTGATGCGCTGCGATCTCGTCGGTGTATGGATCGGGACACCCGCGGCTGGTGGTGGGGGTGGCGAGTTGATGCTGTCAGCCCAGTCGCTGGCCGGACAGACGCGAGATCCGAGCAAGAACGTCCTGGCCTACCGGAACTGCGTCACGGAGCGCCCTGCCGGCAGCGTCGCCAAGGTCGGCGGCGGAACCGCCGGCACATTCCTGCCGATCGCAGCGAACACTCTAATCTAAAGGCAGCCTGGCTTCGGCCGCCCAAAGATGAAGATTCAGCAGTTGCGCAGGTTGCCGTCGTCAAATGCGCATAGTGGCCGACTGACGAAGACGGTCTCGTCGAGCGGCCACTACCGCGCCAATTCGATGTCCGAGCTCGATCGACGGCTTTTCCAGCAGCGAGAAAATGAACCACGCGATGCCGATGGCCAGGGCGAACGAGATTGGGACGCTGATCCATACAGGAAGGTCCATGCCGGTCGTAGAGAGCACCAGCCGGGTGAGATCTCTAGCATGAACATGGAATAGGTAGAGACTGTAGCTGATATAGCCGAGCCAGACAAATCTCCTCCCGGTGATCTTGATGGCCGTCGAGAAAGCGATGAAACCGCCAATCCCAGAGAGATAGGAAATTGTGTATCGAACCCAATTCTCTTCGAGACCGAGATCGATGTTGTAGGCCAATAGGCTGATGACCGGGATTGCCGCGATGTAAAGAGCAAGCATGATGCATGCGTAGAGGCGATGCTCTCCGGAGCCGTTGACGATGGCCTCCCGCCACAACGTACCCCAGAACATGATGCTCAGCGAGAGCGGGACCGCGACAGGCATCCTTCGCTCGAGATAGAAACGCACCAAGGCGCAGAGCGCGCCGACAGCCAGACATCCGAAGCTCGCCGCAACCGTGAATTTCGGGCGTTGGAGCCACCCGCCCGCGAAGGCGAGAGCGCACATCAAATAGAACAGAAGTTCAATGAACAGTGTCCAGTAGACGCCAATAATGTTCGGTTGCCCCAGCGCAGTCTGCGCCATCGTAACATTCGCGATGACGGTAGCGATCGAGGGAAGTTCGACGCCACTGACGAGAACAAGGAGGAGGTAGCCAGCCATTGAGAGCCAGTACGCCGGATACAATCTGAAAAATCTAGAGATCAGGAAGCGTTGAAGGGGAGCAGGCCCCTTCGGAAAGCTGAACGGAATGACGAAACCGCTGATCGCAAAAAACATCACCACCCCGACTTTGCCGGGGTCGATGACATCGTAGATCAGAGTGCGCGTCCAGCCTTCGGCGATTGGCTGCACATTGTGCATCAGCACTACTAGTAGCGCGGCGATGCCTCGCATGGAGTCGATATAGCCCAGGCGGCCGGATTTTGCGGGGCTGATCGTGTTCATGCTGAGACAAGCTCACGGCGCGCCAGCCGAGGGAGAGCGGTCGAACGTCTGGATATGGCGACGGCTATCCAGAACGCGATAAAAGCGAGATTAAAGAAAATTCCATATGCTGCGAGGAAGGTATTAATCACAACCGCAGACGTCATCTGCATCACAAATGTTATGTAAAGCGGCAGTGCCGCTATATCCCCAAGCAACACCCGGCGCCGCACGAACGAGACGATTCCACCTAGTAATAGGCAAAAGATGGGGGACAATGTCCCGAAATCTACGTAAAATGGTCCAAACAAAGTTGTATAGATGCCAACACGTGGAGTTGAAAAGACTAAAACATTGGGGTCATACCTGATCCCCCATAAAGCATAAAATAAACGTGGAAAGAAAGAAAATCCATATTCTCCCCATTGATCGCCTCGGGTGTAGTATTCTACTAGATATGTGAATTCTGGAACTCCGTGAAGTACGTATTGAGCAAATGTTGTTGATATAAATAGAGTGTCTCTGCTCCAATTAGATAGGGTGGATGCCGTTGAGTAGTAGGTACTGGTCACCGGAACAAGATGCGTGAATGCCGAAAATTTGATAACTCCTTCGACTTTAAGTCCTAACTCCGTAAGTCTCTCGATAAATATTAGTCCACCTCCGTAAATCAGAGCAACAAAACAAAGAGTGATGCCGAGGACAAGCGTCATCGATGTCCGCCGAAAGACGATGAGGCGTGTAATTGCGAGCATGCCGATGCTCATGAACATGCTGGAGCGGGAGCCGATGACGATGGTGAGCAGAGGCCAGAGAAGGGCCAAGCTGATGCTCGTCCAGGAACGGCCAACAGCATCGCCGTTCCGTTTCGCCACGGCATGCACCATGTAGGGGACGAGCGTGAACGGGATGAACAGGGTCGACGCCATCGAAAACGCGTTGCTACCTGCACTTTCGATGCGTTCTCGATTCTCGATGAAGCCGGCATCGATCGTGAGGCCTCGGAGGACCGCCCAATCGAACACACGCAACGCAATTCCCATCATGCCGAGGACAAAGGTGACTTTATAGAGCTTTCTCAGTGAGGAGTGGCGCGCGTCCCAATTGACCAAGAGATCGGGAGGCTTCCTCGGCTCGAACAGGATTAACCCGCCAGCTAGGCTAACGAAACAGGCTGCGAGAACGACATAGGGATATGCCTGGTTGGCGATATACATCTGGATCGGTGCGATCCAAAAGATCACCAGCCAGGCTCCGCACATCCCTAACAGCATACTGATCGGCGTGAATGCCCGGGGATTGATTAGGCTGTGGCCGGTGATCCTGGTCATGATGGGCGGTTCATTCTTCCATATTCTGCGGCAGCACGTTGATCCCCGGCTCGCGTCGGCCGAAGCAGAGCATGCCGGTGTTGTCGGTGTGGTTGAACAATGTGCAGCCGAAGCGGCCGATATCGTTCCGCATCATGATCGCGCCGATCATGGCCAGGTCGTATTTGTTCATTTCCATGATGGGCTCGTTCCAAGGGCGTCGTCGCGAGAGATTATAGGCCCAATGCAGCGGCGGCAGCCGATAGCGAAGCCAGTTCAGGCGCCGCCGCCGGTCTCGTATGTCGCCGACTGTGAAATGGAGCGCGAACGAGCCGCCAGGCCGGAGGAGCTTCAGAAGCTTGTCGATGATGGCGTAGCCCTGCTCCGGCCGGATGTGCTGCAGCACGACGAAGGTGTTCACGAAATCGAAGGTTTCGGACTCGCCCGCCAGTTCATCGAGCGAGGAGAAGACCCGAAGCGTATCGGAGGGGACGTTCTGCCTGGTGAGCGCCAACTGGTCCGGGGAGACGTCGACGCCGACGATACCATCGAAACGATCGACGAGCTGGAGCAGCAGGCGCCCGGCACCGCAGCCGAAATCGAGTGCCTTGCCGCGCTGCCGAGGTGCAACGTCGTAGCGGGCCAGCTGCTCGAAGACATGATCCATGTGGATCTTGCCGGTCTCGAAGAACCGGCCGCGCCACCGGCTCTCGAACTCCTTGGTCTCAATTCCGACAATGCCGTAGTAGGGGTTTTCCTTTCCCCATCGTTGCCATTGACGATCCGTCGCTGATGGCATCGCCTGCTCCCGAACAAATGATTCTGAATATCGAAGCATGATCCTCTGGCGGGGTGCCGGAGGGTGTCAAGCGGCGTGACGCTCCGTCACATCGTCAGCCTCGCCGGCGTGGGATGCGGCCCTCGAGAGGCTCCCTGGCGCTCAACGGGACGGCTGAACCGGGAATTCGATGCCGCCCTGCGGCGCGATCCGCCCGCCGAGCTGCTTCACGGCGGGGGCGATGGCGCGGTCGAGCACGCTCGGCTGCTTCGCCTGTGGCGGGGGAGGCGCACGCCCCGGTCCGGCGCAAGCCGACAGCCCGGCCAGAAGCAGCGCCCCGGCAAGCCTCACCCATCCGCCCATGTCGCCCCCCTTCGTCGGCATCGCCGCCGATCCTAGCGCCTGCCGTGGCGGGGCGGCAGCGGCTTTTCAAGACCGGCCCCGCCATGCGCGGGGCATCCACCTTCAGGAGACCGGAATGGCTGGACCCACCCGCGGCGAGCGGAACAACAACCCCGGCAATATCGAGCGGATCGCCGCCAACCCGTGGCAGGGGCGCCTGTCGGAGGCCGAATACCGCCTCACCACCGAATTCCGGCAGAATGGCGGCCGGTTCGAAGTGTTCTCCGCCCCGGTCTGGGGCATCCGCGCCTTGGCCGCGCTGCTGATCGCCTATCAGGACCGACACGGTCTGCGCACCATCCGGGGCATCATCTCGCGCTGGGCCCCCGGCCACGAGAACGACACCAGCGCCTATGTCGCGCATGTGGCGGCGCTGACGGGCTTCGGGCCGGACGCCTTGCTCGACCTGCACGGCTACCAGCATCTGGCGCCGCTGGTGATGGCCGTGATCACCCATGAGAACGGCCGGAATGCCTATCCGGATTCGGTGATCGACGACGGCCTGCTGCGGGCCGGCGT
>NZ_JANX01000056.1 GCF_000767795.1 Inquilinus limosus MP06
GGCGGCGACGCCGGTGCCGCGCGAGGGCGGGCGGCGCGGCCGGCTGATCTTCGCGCTCGACGCGACGCAGAGCCGCGAGGACACCTGGGACCGCGCCTGCCGGCTGCAGGGCGAGATGTTCACCGAGACCGCGGCGCTGGGCGGGCTGGACCTGCAGCTGGTCTTCTACCGCGGCTTCGGCGAGTGCAAGGCCACGGCCTGGGTCTCCAACGGGGCGGAGCTGGCGCGGCTGATGAGCAAGGTGCGCTGCCGGGCCGGCGAGACCCAGCTGGGCCGGGTGCTCAACCATGCCGAGGCGGAGGCCGGGCGCGGCAAGGTCGACGCGCTGGTCTTCGTCGGCGACGCCTTCGAGGAATCGATCGACCGGGTCTGCGCCCAGGCCGGGCGGCTGGCGCTGCGCGGCGTGCCGGTGTTCCTGTTCCATGAAGGCCCCGACCCGGTGGCCGCCCGCGCCTTCCGCGAAATCGCCCGGCTGACCCGCGGCGCCTATTGCCCCTTCGACGCTTCCAGCCCCGGCCAGCTGCGCGACCTGCTGGCAGCCGTCGCGGTCTATGCCGCCGGCGGCCGTCCGGCGCTGGAGGATCTCGGCCGCCGGCGCGGCGCCGCGGTCACGGCGCTGATCGGGCGGATGGGAGGTTAGGCGCCACCGTGCTGCAGTTCCTCATCCTGGTCCTGGCGCTCGGCCTCGGCCTGCCGCTGCTCGCCGGCTGGTTCGCCAACACCCAGCCGAAGCAGGTGATCCGGAGCGCCCGCTGGGGCGGCATCCTGCTGCTGGCGGGGCTCGGCCTGTTCCTGCTGCTGACCGGGCGGCTGGCGGGCCTGCTCGCCGTGCTCGGCGCCGCCTTTCTCTGGCTGCAGCGCCTGTCGCCGCTGCTGATCCAGGGCCTGCCCTGGTTCCTGCGCTGGCGCCGATCGCGCCAGACCGCGGCCGGCCCGGCGCCCGGCGGCGCCTCGCGGCTGAGGACGCGCAGCCTCGACATGCAGCTCGACCACGCCAGCGGCGCGATGGATGGCTATGTGCTGCGGCCGGGGCCGGCGGAGGGGCGCAGCCTGGCGTCGCTACCGCTGCCGGCGCTGCTGCGGCTGCTGTTCGAATGCCGCGCCGACGACCCCGATTCGGCCCGGGTGCTGGAGACCTATCTCGACCGCCGCTTCGGCCCGGACTGGGCGAAGCAGGACCCGGCGGGCCCGCGCCGGACGGAGATGTCGGAGGCCGAGGCCTATGCGCTGCTCGGCCTCGCCGCCGGGGCGTCACCCGCCGCGGTGAAGGCGGCGCATCGCCGGATGATGAAGCGGCACCACCCGGATCATGGCGGCACGGCGGAGATGGCGGCCCGGCTCAACGCGGCGCGGGACCGGCTGCTGGGGGCTTGAGGCTCACTCCCCCGGCGCGACGCGCGGGGTGGCTGGCCGCTCCGCCGGCTGCACCGGGGCGACGGCGTGGCCGGAGACCTCGGCGCCGGCGTCCGGGGCGAGGCGCAGGAACATCAGCACCGAGGACAGCGACAGCAGCCCGACCGCGAAGAAGGCCCAGGAGAAGTCCGACGCCTGCAGCGTGCCGCCGCCATGCAGCATCAGGGTCAGGTTCAGCAGCACCGCGCCGGAGGCGACGCCCAGGCTGGCCGACAGCTGCTGCGCCGTGCTGGAGAAGCTGGAGGCGCGGCTCATCTTCTGCGGCGGGATGTCGGCGAAGGCCAGGGTGTTCAGGCTGGTGAACTGCAGCGACCGGAAATAGCCGCCGGCCAGCAGCAGCCCCATGATCAGCAGGTGCGGCGTGTCGGCCCGGAACAGCGCATAGCTCATCAGGAAGGCGGCGCTGATCACCGCGTTCCACACCAGCACCGGGCGGAAGCCGAAATGGCGGATGATCCGGGTGGCCGTCATCTTCATGCACAGGGCGCCGGCGGCGCTGATGAAGGTCAGGGTGCCGGATTCGAACGGCGTCATGCCGAAGCCCAGCTGCAGCATCAGCGGCAGCAGGAACGGGATGGCGCCGATGCCGACCCGGAAGATGGTGCCGCCGACCACCGAGATGCGGAAGGTGCGGACATGCAGCAGCGTCAGGTCGATGATCGGCGCCGGCACCCGGTGGGCGTGCCGGATGTAGAGCCAGAGCGAGCCGAGGCCGATGACGAACAGCGCGCCCGTGACCGGCAGCGGCACGATCGACCGGCCCAGCGTCTCGAAGCCGAACACCATGCAGCCCAGGGCGACGCCGGACATCAGCAGGCCGCGAACATCGAACGGGGTGCGCTCCTCCTCCCGCAGATCGTCGATGAACAGCGTCACCAGGATCACGCCGATGATGCCGATCGGGACGTTGATGAAGAAGATCAGGCGCCAGGAGCTGTAGGTGGTGATGAAGCCGCCCAGCGGCGGGCCCAGCACGGGGCCCAGCAGCGCCGGGGTGGTCAGGTAGGCCATGGCCCGCACCAGTTCGGCCTTCGATACGCTGCGCAGCAGCACCAGCCGGCCCACCGGCACCATCATGGCGCCGCCCATGCCCTGGATGATCCGCGCACCGACCAGCTCGACCGTCGAATTCGACAGGCCGCACAGGATCGAGCCGCAGGTGAAGATGACGATGGCGGCGCGGAACACGTTCTTGGCGCCGAACCGGTCCGCCACCCAGCCGCTGGCCGGGATGAAGACGGCGAGGCTGAGCAGGTAGGAGGTGATGGCGAGGCTGAGATGCAGCGGATCGGTGCCGAAGGACTTGGCGATCTGCGGCAGCGAGGTCCCGATCACGGTCGAATCGAGATTCTCCATGAACAGCGCGCAGGCGATGATCAGCGGGATCAGCTTCTGGCGCGGAAGGCGGGTCGTCATGTCTCAAGGCCGCGGCGGCCGCGGCCCCCTCGGGCGGTCGGGATCCGATTCTACACTCGTCTGACGAGTCCGAATCCTGCGCGCCAAACCCGCATTGGAGACATGCAAGTTTCAGGCGTCAGGCCCCCTGCCGGCTATGACGGCTGCTGGTTACGGTCGACGCCCGGCACGGAAGCGAGATCGCCGTCTCCTGCCGCCCCGGCGGTGCGGCCTGCAGGGCCGCTCCCTCCGATCGCCAGGCGGAAGCCGAGGGCGCACAGGAAGAGCGTGGCGCCGCAGACTGCGGTCAGGGCCAGCAGCCGGGCGAAGCCCTCGGCATGCAGCGCCCCGATGAGAGGAGCGGCGATCCCGGCCAGGACCGAGTCCAGCCCGTAGCTGAGCCCAAAGGCCTTGCCACGCAGGGACGGAGGCACGAAACGGGCGACCAGTGCGTCGTCGACCACCACCTCGCCATAGATCGCCGCCATGACCAGCGCCAAGCCGATCAGCAGCAACGGCCCGGTGAACAGGGCGGCGAGCACCAGCCCGGCCAGCTGTACGGCGGCGAGCAGGATGAACAACGTCGGCAGCGCCAGCCGGTCGATCAGGCGACCGACGGCGATCTGCGCGACAGCGCCGCAGACGAGGACCGCAGTGGCGATCGCGCCCGTTCCCTCCAGCGAGATCGCCGGTCCTGCCCGCTCGCCGATGATTTTGGGCAGGGCGATGGTCAGGATCATGTAGGTCAGGCCGCCGGCGATCGTCGCCATGACCACCGAGGCGATCGCAAGGCCAGGCCGTGCGACCGGCTGGACCGCCTCGTCCCCTGGCTCGACCGCCTCGCGGCCGGCGCTGTCGGATGTCAGCGCGAGATAGAGAACGCCACAGAGGACCGAGGCGGCGCCGGGCAGGAGGAAAGCGGCGCGCCAGCCCAGGGCGGCCGCCAGCATGGCGGTCAGGCCCGCGGCCAGGGCTGCGCCGAGATTGCCGCAGACGCCGTTGAGGCCGAGATCGAAGCCGAGCCGGCGCGAGCTCGACACCAGGAGCGAGAGACCGACGGGATGATAGATCGCGCAGAAGGCACCGAGCACGAGCAGCCATCCGGCGATCGCGGTGGGGCCGTCCGCGGCCCCGACGCCGATCGCGGCGGCGCCGGCTCCGATGAAATGGGTGACGAGCAGGAGGCGGCATCCCACCCGGTCGGCCAGCCAGCCGGCGGGCAGCGACAGCAGGCCATAAGCGACGAGACCGCCGGTCGCAAGCGGGATCAGCCGATCATAGGCCATGCCGCTTTCTGCGGCGACGGCCAGCACTGCCGTCGGATAGACCAGCATGAGATAGTGCGTTGTCGCATGCGCGATATTGATAAAGAGGACGGTGCGGGCGACGGACGGCATGGCGGAAATCCCCGGGGGCATTGACGCCTTACCTTGCCTTGGCCCAAAACGGCTTTGGGGACATATCGAGGCAGGATCGGGCCAATCCGCATGTCGATTGACGCCTTCGAGACCAGTCCGCGCATGGTCAGCATCCATGCGCAATTCTATGCCGACGGCGAAACCACCGGCTGGCACAGCCACGAGCGCGGCCAGCTTCTGGCGGCCGTGAGCGGCCTGATGGTCGCGACCACGGCAGCCGGCGCCTGGTATGTGCCGGCCAATCACGCGCTATGGCTTCCGCCAGGGGTCGACCATGATGTGGCCATGCGCGGCGCGGTGCGGATGACCAGCGCATACATCGCGCCGGACGCCTGCATGGACGCGAGCGGCTGCAAGGTGTTGGTCACTTCCCGCCTGCTGCTCGCGGCGATCGATGCGCTGGCGACCGAGCCGCTACTGTATGCTGAGCACGGGCGCGGCGGGCATCTGGCGGCGCTCATCGTCGACGAGATCGGCCGCGCGCCCGACGCGGCCCTCGCCCTGCCGATGCCGTCGGACCGGCGATTGGCGAGGCTCTGCAATGCGCTGATCGCCGCGCCCGGCGACCGGCGCGGCCTCGACGCCTGGGCCGACGCCATCGGCATGAGCCGGCGCAGCCTGACCAGGCACTTCCGTGCCGAGACCGGGCTGTCGCTCATCGCCTGGCGAAACCGGGCACGGGCCCTCCACAGATTCGAGCGGAAGGCCGGCCGCGGGGACCGGCCGTCGGATCAGGCCTCCACGTAGCGCCGACGCAGATGGGCCTTGAACACCCCGGCGTCGAGTGGCCGGCCGGTGGCGCGGGTCAGCAGCTCGTCGGTCTCCCAGCGCGAGGCCTGGCCGTGGATGCTGGCGCGCAGCCAGCCGACCAGCGGGGCGAAGTCGCCACGGCCGATCGCGGGCAGGATGTCCGGCTCGGCCCGGTTGGCGGCGTCGAAGATCTGCGCCGCGGTCATCGCGCCCAGCGTGTAGGTCGGGAAATAGCCCCAGCCGCCGCTCGGCCAGTGGATGTCCTGCAGGCAGCCCAGCCGGTCGTCCGGCGGCACCACGCCCAGGAGCGCCTTCATGCCGTCGTTCCAGGCGGCCGGCAGATCGGCCAGCGGCAGCTCGTCGGCGATCATCGCCTTCTCCAGCCGGTAGCGCAGGATGACATGGGCGGGGTAGGTCACCTCGTCGGCGTCAACCCGGATGAAGCCGCGCTCGACCCTGGTGTAGTGCCGCCACAGCGCCTCGGCCTCCCAGGCCGGGCCGCTGCCGCCGAAGGCATCGCGCATCCGCGGCGCCGCGAAGGTGATGAATTCGCGGCTGCGGCAGGCCTGCATCTCCATCAGCAGCGACTGGCTCTCATGCAGGCTCATGCCGCGGGCCTGGCCCACCGGCTGGTTCATCCAGGCTTGCGGCCGCCCCTGCTCGTAGAGGGCGTGGCCGGTCTCGTGCAGCACGCCCATCAGGGCACGGGTGAAGTCGGCCTCGTCATAGCGGGTGGTGATGCGGACATCGTTGTCGGCGCCGCCGCAGAACGGATGGGTGGAGACGTCGAGGCGCCCGCGCTCGAAATCGTAGCCCAGCACGCCCATCATGGCGATGCCCAGCGCCCGCTGCGACTCGACCGGGAACGGCCCCTGCGGCCGCGGCGTGGCCGGCCGGCGCGACTGGATCGCCAGAACCTCCTCGGTGAAGCCGGGCAGGAAGCCGGCCAGATCGTCGAACAGCGCGTCGATCTTCTCCGACCTTCCGCCGGGCTCGTAGTCGTTCAGCAAGGCGTCATAGGCCGACAGGCCCAGCGCCTCGCCCTTGGCGCGGCCGATCTCGCGCTGCAGCCGCAGCACCTCCTGCAGCTTGGGCAGCAGCGCGGCGAAATCCGAATCGGCACGGGCTTGGCGCCACGCCATCTCGCAGGCCGACACCGCCTTGCTCGATGCCTCGACCAGGTCGGCCGGCACCACGGTCTGCACCGTCCACAGCCGCCGGATCTCGCGGAGGTTGGCGCGCTCCCACTCGCCCAGGCTGTTGTCGGCCTCGGCTTCCGGCAGCCAGTCGGACAGGCGCGGATCGGTGACCATGCCGTGGCGCAGCACCTGCAGCAGGGCCAGGCTCTCGGCCCGGGTCTCGGCGGCGCCCTTCGGCATCATCGTGGCATTGTCCCAGTCGAGGATCCCGATGGCGTTGGACAACGCGGCGATGCGGCCGAAATGGGCGGCGATCTCGGCATAGGCGGTCATGACTCGGGTCCTTTCCGGGCGGCACGGCCGCGCCGCAGGTGATGCAGCAGGTAGATCGCGACCAGGATGGCGGCGAAGCCGAACCAGGTGATCGCATATTGCAGGTGGTCGTTCGGCAGATCGACCTTGGTCTGGCCGCCGAGGGGGTAGCGCGTGGCGTCCGGGCCGGCCGCCTGCTCGACCACCACCGGCGCCGCCCGGTCCAGCCCGGCAGCGCCGGCCATGGCCTGCAGGTCGACCCAGAACCACTCATTGGTCGCCGGGCTGTTGTCGGGCTGCATCCAGCCCTGGGGCAGGGGGCGGCGGGCCACGCCCTCGACCGTCACCGTGCCTTCCGGCGGCGGGTCGTAGGCGGCGGGCTTGCCCTCGGGGCCGAGCGGCACCCAGCCGCGGTTGACCATGACGGCCGGGCCGCCATCGTCGCGGATCAGCGGCGTGACCACCTGGATGCCGGCGGCGCCGTCATGCACGCGGGCCAGCAGCGGGAAGGCATGGGATGCGTCGAAGCGGCCGGTGACGGTGACGTGGCGGTAGTCGAAGCCGGGATCGTCGATCGCGGCCGGCAGCGGCGCCGGCGGGGCGGCCAGGCCGCGTTCGATTCGGTCGATCAGGTCGGTCTTCCAGGCCAGGCGCTCGAGCTGCCAGACGCCGAGGCCGAGCATCAGGGCGAGGGCGGGGATCAGGAAGACGGTCGGCCAGAACTCCGGCCGGAAACGGGATGCCATGACGGCCTCTCAGCCGCCCGTGCGGCGGTGCCGGTATTGCAGCGCCACGACATAGGCCTTGGCGGGGCGGATCAGAAGGGCGGTGAGGAGGATGAGGAGGGCGGCGCCGATCGTGATCGGCGCCCAGTCCGGCAGGTCGAAGGCGAAGCCGAGCCAGAGCGTCAGCGGCACCACGGTGAAGCCGAGGATGAAGATCAGGAAGACGGCCGGGCCGTCGCCCGAATCGACCTCCGAGAGGTCGAGATCGCAGACCGAACACCGGTCGGCGACGGTCAGGAAGCCCTTGAACAGGGCGCCCCGGCCGCAGCGCGGGCATTTGCAGCCCAGCGCCGCGGCCAGGGGAGAGACCGAACCCTCGGGCACGGAGTCTAGTGGGCCGCGACGGCGGCGCCGTGGCCGCCCCACCAGTAGATGGCGACGAACAGGAACAGCCAGACCGCGTCGACGAAGTGCCAGTACCAGGCCGCCGCCTCGAAGCCGAAATGGCTGTCCTTGGTGAAGTCGCCGCGCGCCGTCCGGAACCAGCACACCGCCAGGAAGATGGTGCCGACCAGCACGTGGAAGCCGTGGAAGCCGGTGGCCATGTAGAAGGTCGAGGCGAAGACGCCGTCGCGGAAGCCGAATTCGGAGTGGGTGTATTCCCAGACCTGGATGCAGGTGAAGATCGCGCCGAGCAGCACGGTGATGCCCAGTGCCTTCGCCGCTTGCTTCATGTTGCCTTCGACGATCTCGTGATGCGCCCAGGTCACGGTGCAGCCCGACAGCAGCAGCACCAGGGTCATCAGCAGCGGGAAGTGGAAGGCGTCGACCGGAGTGATGCCCTTGGGCGGCCAGATGCCGCCGGTCGCCTCGACGCGGGCATACTGCGCCGCCTCGTTGACGAACAGGCTGGAGTCGAAATAGGCCCAGAAGAACGCGACGAAGAACATCACCTCCGACGCGATGAACAGCATCATGCCGTAGCGCAGGCCCAGCTTCACCACCGGGGTGTGCAGCTTGCGGAAGGTGGCTTCCTTGATCACGTCGCGCCACCAGCCGAACATCACGGCCAGCACGCCCAGGAAGCCGATGATCAGCAGCGCCGGCCCCTCGTCATGCATGAACAGGACGCCGCCGATCGCCATGACGCCCGCCGCCAGCGAGCCGAGCAGCGGCCACGGGCTGGGGTCGACCAGATGATAGGGATGCGGAACCGCGTTCAGTTCGTAGCTCGTCTCGTGCCTGTCGGCATGGACGTCGGTTGTGCTCATCCTCGTGCCCCTCTCGGTCTCTCGTCCGATATCCGCTTGGTTTCCGCCCTATCGCTGCCGGCAGGCCGTCAGCCGTCGTTCTTGGCCGCACGATAATAGGCGGCCACCGCATTCTCCAGCGCCTTCGAGCGCTGGCTGTAGAAGGTGTAGGACAGGGTGATGGTGCGCACGTCGCTCAGATTCGGCTGCGCGTCCATCGCCGCGTCGACATAGAAATAGACCGGAAACTCCACCGTCTCGCCCGGCTGGATGATCTGCTCGGTGAAGCAGAAGCACTGCACCTTGGAGAAGTAGAGCCCGACCTTGTCCGGCGTCACGTTGTAGACCGCCTGGCCGGCGGTCGGCTCCTTGGCCGTGCTGGTGGCCTGGAAGTAGATCAGCGCCGGCTCGCCCAGCTTGACCTCGACCTCGGTCTGCTCGGCCTTGAAGGTCCAGGGCAGTTCGGCATCGGTGTTGGCGACGAAGCGCACCCGTACCGTGCGGTCCAGCACCTTGTCGGAGACCGAATCGGCGACCTGGGTGGTGCCGCCATAGCCGGTGACCTGGCAGAACAGCCGGTACAGCGGCGAGGAGGCGAAGGCCAGCACGCCCATCGAGAAGGCGACGCCGCACAGCGTGGTCATGAATAGGCGGTTGCGGCGCCGGACCTTGGGATCCAGTTCGGCCATCTAACCCCCCTTCATCTTGACGATGGTGATCACGAAGATCAGCACGACCCAGGCGATCAGGCCCAGCGCCAGCGCCACATTGCGGCCGCGCAGGCGGCTGCGCGCGTCGGGCGCCTGCGGCGGGGCCGGCCGGACGGTCGGCTTGGCGGTCGAACGCGCGGCCATCTCAGAAATGCACCGCGGTGTGGTCGACGATCAGCAGGCCGAAGATCGCGAACAGGTAGAAGATCGAATAGCCGAACATCTGCTTGGCGGCGCGGTGGTTGGTGGCCGCGTCGTCCTCGCGCAGCACCCGGACGGCGCAGAGGATGAACAGCGCGCCCAGCAGGCCGGCGCCGATGGCGTAGGTCAGCCCGGCGATGCCCAGCAGCCAGGGCGCAAGGCCGAGCGGGAACAGGGCCAGGGTATAGGCCAGCATCTGGCGCTTGGTCTCGCGCGCGCCGGACACCACCGGCAGCATCGGCACGCCGGCCTTGGCGTATTCGCCGCTGCGGAACAGCGCCAGCGCCCAGAAATGTGGCGGGGTCCACATGAAGATCAGGGCGAACAGCACGATCGGGGCCAGGGTCACGTCGCCGGTCACGGCGGCCCAGCCGATCATCGGCGGGAACGACCCGGCGGCGCCGCCGATCACGATGTTCTGCGGCGTCCGCCGCTTCAGCCACATGGTGTAGACGAAGACGTAGAAGGCTGAGGCCGCGGCCAGCACGGCGGCTGCCACCCAGTTGACCGCCAGCCCCATCACCAGCACGGCGGCGACAGACAGGAACACGCCGAAGGCCAGCGCCTCGGACGGCGCGATGCGGCCGCGCACGATCGGGCGGCCACAGGTCCGGCTCATCACCGCGTCGATGTCGCGGTCGTACCACATGTTGATGGCCCCGGCCGCGCCGGCGCCGACGGCGATGCACAGCACGGCGGTGGCGGCCAGGACCGGATGCAGATGGCCCGGCGCCGCGATCAGCCCGGCAATGCCGGTGAAGACGACGAGCGTCATCACCCGCGGCTTCAAGAGCGCGAGATAGTCCTGCCAGGTGGCGCCGCCCTCGGCCTCGGCCGAGGCGGTTCGGGCTGTCCGGTCCAGGGTCACGTCAACCATCATAAACCTCAAGCGGACCGGGCCGCACGGGTGATCCGCGCGGCCCGGCCCATTCTCCTCAATCCCGGCCTCGGATCACCGGACCCGGGGCAGGTTCTCGAACTGGTGGAAGGGCGGCGGCGACGGCAGCGTCCACTCCAGCGTGGTGGCGCCTTCGCCCCAGTAATTGGCCTCCACCTTGCGGCCGAACCTGATCGTGTAGAAGGCGATGCCGACGAACAGGAAGGCGGCCGCGACCGAGATGTAGGCGCCGAAGGACGACACCATGTTCCAGCCGTGGAACGCATCCGGATAGTCCGGCTGGCGCCGCGGCATGCCGGCCAAGCCCAGGAAGTGCTGCGGGAAGAAGGTCAGGTTGACGCCGATGAACGTCATCCAGAAGTGGATCTTGCCCCAGGTCTCCGGGTACTGCCGGCCGGACATCTTGCCGATCCAGTAGTAGAAGCCGCCGAAGATCGAGAACACCGCGCCCAGCGACAGCACGTAGTGGAAGTGGGCGATGACGTAGTAGGTGTCGTGCAGGGCGGTGTCGATGCCGGCATTGGCCAGCACGACGCCGGTGACGCCGCCGATGGTGAACAGGAAGATGAAGCCGATCGCCCACAGCATCGGCGTCTTGAATTCGATCGATCCGCCCCACATCGTCGCGATCCAGGAGAAGATCTTGATGCCGGTCGGCACCGCGATGATCAGCGTGGCGGCGGTGAAGTAGGCGCGGGTGTCGACGTCGATGCCGGTGGTGAACATGTGGTGCGCCCACACGACGAAGCCGACGACGCCGATCGCGACCATGGCGTAGGCCATGCCGAGATAGCCGAACACCGGCTTCTTCGAGAAGGTCGACACGATGTGGCTGATCATGCCGAAGCCCGGCAGGATCATGATGTACACCTCGGGATGCCCGAAGAACCAGAACAGGTGCTGGAACAGCAGCGGGTCGCCGCCGCCCTCGGGCTTGAAGAAGCTGGTGCCGAAGTTGCGGTCGGTCAGCAGCATGGTGATGGCGCCGCCCAGCACCGGCACGGCCAGCAGCAGCAGGAAGGCGGTGACCAGCATGGCCCAGACGAACAGCGGCATCTTGTGCAGCGTCATGCCCGGGGCACGCATGTTGAAGATCGTGGTGATGAAGTTCACCGCGCCGAGGATCGACGATGCGCCCGCCAGGTGCAGCGCGAAGATCGCCATGTCGACCGAAGGCCCGGGCTGCCCGGCCTCGGACAGCGGCGGGTAGATCGTCCAGCCGGTGCCGGCGCCCTGGCCGACGAAGGCCGAGCCGATCAGCAGCGCGAAGGACGGCACCAGCAGCCAGAACGAGATGTTGTTCAGCCGCGGAAACGCCATGTCCGGCGCGCCGATCATGATCGGCACGAACCAGTTGCCGAAGCCGCCGATCATAGCGGGCATGACCGTGAAGAAGATCATGATCAGGCCATGGGCCGTCACGATCACGTTCCACTCCTGCCCGCCCGACAGGAACTGCAGCCCGGGGTTCTGCAGCTCGAGCCGCATGATCAGCGAGAACACGCCGCCGATCAGGCCGGCGCAGATCGCGAAGACCAGGTACAGCGTGCCGATGTCTTTGTGGTTGGTCGAGAACAGCCAGCGCTTGAAGAAGCCCGGCTTGTGGTCGTGGTGGTGGTCGTCGTGACCGTGTGCGTGCGCTTCGGCGTGAGCCATCGTGTCAACCTCTTGCCCGTCCGGGGCTTGCCTGTCGGGACCGCGGGCCCCGAATGGGATCAACTCCCGGTGGGGGTCACTGGCCGGCCTGGGCCAGCTTGGTGCGCGCCTGCGCCTCGTCCCAGGTCATGGTCAGAAGCTTCGGCTTCTCGGCCGGGTTCGGCCCGACCTTCTCGATGACCCACTTGTCGAAGTCCGCGCGGCTGACCGCGTGCACCTCGATCGGCATGTAGGCGTGGTCGGTGCCGCAGAGCTGCGAGCACTGGCCGTAATAGATGCCCGGCTTGTCGATGCGGACCCAGGTCTCGTTGGTCCGGCCCGGAATCGCGTCCTTCTTCAGGCCGAAGGCGGGCACCGCCCAGGAGTGGATGACGTCGCCGGCGGTGGTCAGGATCTGGATGTCGGTGTCGACCGGCAGCACCACCGGGTTGTCGACCGACAGCATCCGCACCTGGTCCGGCTTCAGGTCCTCGTCCTTGACGATATAGCTGGTGAACTCGGCGACCTTCTGGTCCGGATACTCATAGCCCCAGTACCACTGGTAACCGTGGGCGATCAGGGTCATCTCCGGATTCGGCGTGCGGTCGCCGGCATAGAGCAGCCGGAAGGACGGCACCACGATGACCAGCAGGATCAGGACCGGCGCGACCGTCCAGATCACCTCGATCAGGGTGTTGTGCGCGGTCTTGGACGGCACCGGATTGCGCCGGGCGCTGAAGCGCCACATCACATAGACCAGCAGGCCGAGCACGAACACCGTGAGCGCCACGATGATGACCAGGAGCAGATTATGGAAGCTCTGCATCTGCTCCTTGACCGGGGACGCTGAGTCCTGGAAGCCGAGCTGCCAGTTGTGCGGCGGTCCGTCGGCGAAGGCCGCGCCTGTGCCGAGGAGAAGCAGGACCGACACGCCTGCCGCCAATTCACGCAGTCTGCCCGATCGCATGCCGTGCGCTCTTTCGTTATCGTTGTCGTTCCCACCCTGGCCCATGCCGGCTGCCGCCGCCAATGGACTCCGTCCGGCCTTATAGCGATGGAAACGCGAGGGTTGAAGCCCCCACGACATCGGCGGCCGCACGAAGCCGGGCCAATCCTGGCCAGGGCGAAAATACAGGGCGTTCCGCGGGGCAACAACAGGCCGTGCGCCATGGCTGTCACGCAAATGGTCGCATCCCCTTGAGACGCCGATTCGGCGGCACGGTCGATCAGGGGCTGGCCCCGGCCGGCGGACGGCACTATCTCTGGAATCCAGACCCGCTGACCGGATCCCAGCCATGAGCGCCATCGACCAGACCGACGACCTGTTCTTCACCCAGGCCGGGCTCGACCGCGCCCGGCTCGAGCGGCTGGTCGGCGACGCCTTGCAGGGGGCGGATGACGGCGAGCTGTTCCTGGAATACGTCCAGTCCGAGGGGCTGAGCTGGGACGACGGCAAGCTGAAGAGCGCCAGCTTCGACACCAGCCAGGGATTCGGCCTGCGCGCGGTGGCGGGGGAGACCACCGGCTACAGCCACGCCTCGACCCTGAGCGAGGACGCGGTCAAGCGGGCGGCGGACACGGTGCGCGCGGTCCGCGCCGGCCATGGCGGCAGCCTGGCCGAGCCGCCGCAGGGCACCAACCGGCAGCTCTATACCGATGCCAACCCGCTCTCGGCGGTGCCGTTCGAGACCAAGGTCAGGGTCCTGGCCGAGATCGACGCCTATGCCCGGGCGAAGGATCCGCGAGTGCGCCAGGTCAGCGCTTCGATCAGCGGCAACTGGCAGGCGGTGCGGATCATCCGCGCCGACGGCCGCCACGCCGCCGACATCCGGCCGCTGGTGCGGGTCAACGTCTCGGTCGTGGTCGGCGACGGCGACCGGATGGAGAGCGGCAGCCACGGCGCCGGCGGCCGCACCGGCTATGATCTCTATCTCGAGCCGGGGCAGTGGCAGGGGGCGGTGGACGAGGCGCTGCGCCAGGCCCTGGTGCGGCTGGACGCGGTCGAGGCGCCGGCCGGCGAGATGACCGTGGTGCTCGGCCCCGGCTGGCCCGGCATCCTGCTGCACGAGGCGATCGGCCACGGCCTCGAGGGCGATTTCAACCGCAAGAAGACCTCCGCCTTCTCCGGCCTGATGGGCCAGCGCGTCGCGGCGCCCGGCGTCACCGTGATCGATGACGGCACGCTGCCGGACCGGCGCGGCAGCCTGACCGTGGACGACGAGGGCACGCCGACCCGCAGCACCACGCTGATCGAGGACGGCATCCTGGTCGGCTACATGCAGGACCGGATGAACGCCCGGCTGATGGGCATGGCGCCGACCGGCAACGGAAGGCGGCAGAGCTACGCCCATCATCCGATGCCGCGGATGACCAACACCATCATGCTCGGCGGCAACACGTCGCCGGCGGAGATCCTGGCCTCGGTGAAGACCGGCCTCTACGCCGTCAACTTCGCCGGCGGCCAGGTCGACATCACCAACGGCAAGTTCGTGTTCTCGGCCTCCGAGGCCTATCTGATTGAGGATGGGAAGATCGGGCCGGCGGTGAAGGGAGCGACCCTGATCGGCAACGGCCCCGACGCGTTGACCAAGGTGTCGATGGTCGGCGACGACATGGCGCTCGACCCCGGCATCGGCACCTGCGGCAAGGAAGGCCAGGGCGTGCCGGTCGGCGTCGGCCAGCCGACGCTGCGGATCGACGGGCTCACGGTCGGCGGCACCCGGGCCTGATCATAATCCGGCCTCGAATACTTTGATCCCGGTGGAAGCTCTCGGGCGTGCCCAGGTGATGCCGGGCCGGCTAAGCTGGAGGATGCAGCCAGGGAGAAGCGCATGATCGCCGTGATCTTCGAGGTCGAGCCGGCGGAGGGCCGGTTCGACGAGTATCTCGACCACGCCGCGCGGCTGCGCCCGGTGCTGGAGCGGATGCCCGGTTTCATCTCGGTCGAGCGCTTCCGCAGCCTGACCAATCCGGACAAGCTGCTGTCGCTGTCGTTCTGGGAGGACGAAACGGCCGTCACCGCCTGGCGCAACCGGGCCGAGCATCGCGCCGCCCAGGCCGCGGGCCGCGCCGGGATTTTCGCCGGTTACCGCCTGCGCATCGCCGCGGTGATCCGCGACTACGATATGGTCGAGCATCGCGAGCAGGCGCCGGCCGATTCGCCGTTCTAGGGGGCGGAGGCTAGGTCGGTCCGGCTGAAATCGTCGCCCTTGAACAGGAGCGGCTCGCCCCTCGTCGCGGCGAGGGCATAGGAGAAGCAGTCGCCGTAAATCAGCCCGGCCGGGTGTCGGCCCTTGCCGAACCGACGCCACGCCCGCCGCGCCATGTCGGCCTGCTCGCCGTCGACGGGCACGGTCTCCGCGTTGAGCCGATGGAGCCACAGGTCGAATTCCCGGCCGCCCGCGTCGCCCAGCCGTGCTTCGATGACGATCGCGGCCTCCAGCGCGGTCGCGGCCGAGATCAGCCGGATCGGATCCGCCGCGATCCGGCGTTCGAGATCAGCCGCCTCCGGCTCGTCGAGCAGGATGGCAAGGATCGCCGAGGTGTCGATCACCATCAGCGCGGCAACCCGTCCTCGCCGTAGCCCAGGATCTCGTCCGGGCTGCGGCGATCCAGGACGGGCAGGGCGGCGACTCGCTTGCGGATGGCGGCCAGATCCTCGAGCAGCATTGGTGCCTTGCGGGCGCCGGCCACTCGGCGCAGCCGGTCCTCTAGGGCGCGGCGGGTGGCCTCGGTGATCGACTCACCGGTCTGCCGGGCCAGTTCGCGCGCCAGCGTCTCGGTCTCCGGGTCTTTGATGCTGAGTGCCATCGTTGGTTCCTGGGTATCTTCCTAGGTAGAATATACCTGCAGGGTTGTCAGCGCCATGGTCGGCGATCTACCCCAACCCCGGCACCTGCGGATAGGCGGGATCGTCCCAGTCCGGATGCTCCTGCCACTGCGGGGTACCGTCGGCGACGGCGTAGTAGTCGCCCTTGTCGGCGATGTAGAGATGGCCGCCCATCGCCAGGCCGGTGGCGCCGTCCAGCGTGCCGGCGGCGATGCTGACGTTGCTCCCGCCCTCCAGCTTCCAGAACAGGCTGGCGCCGCATTCGCCGCAGAAGCCGCGCCGGGCTTCGGCGGAGGAGCGGTACCAGCGCAGCGTGCGGTCGCTCTCCAGCGCCAGGTCGCCGGCGGCGCAGGCGGTGAAGGCGGCGAAATGGCCGGAGGTGCGGCGGCACTGGCCGCAATGGCACGCCACCACCTGCCGCAGCGGCCCCGTCACCCGATAGCGCACCCCGCCGCACAGGCAGCCGCCGGTCCGGTCCGTCATCGCTCGCCTCCCTCGATGATCCGGCCCTCAGGGTGCCGCCCCCGGGACCGCATCATTGTGCCGAAGCCGTCCAAGGATGTCGCAGCCGCGCCACCGTCGTGTCGCGTCCGGCCTTGCCAAGCCGTCGCGGCCTCCCGATATTCGACGGAGCCGCCCGGATCCCCCGGGCGGCGGACGTTCTCAGGGCGGGGTGAAAGTCCCCACCGGCGGTGATGGCGCGATCCCCTCAGGGAAGCGCATGAGCCCGCGAGCGCCTGCCGGGCGACCGGCAGGGTCAGCAGATTCGGTGGGACTCCGAAGCCGACGGTCACAGTCCGGATGAAAGAGAACGGGGACGGCAGGCCGGGCACGAGTCCCGGTGGTCGGTCCCGTATGCCCTGATTCTGGTCCGTTGCATGAGGATGACCATGAATCAGCCCCTGTCTGCTTCCTCCCGTACCGATACGCCGCGCATCGCCTTCATCCAGGCCTGCTGGCACCGCGACATCGTCGACCAGTGCAAGACCGCCTTCCTGGCCGAGATCGCCCAGGCCGGCGCCGCCGCGCCGGAGGTCGACCTGTTCGAGGTGCCGGGCGTGTTCGAGATCCCGCTGCACGCCCAGCTTCTCGCCAAATCCGGCCGCTACGACGCCATCGTCGCCACCGGCTTCATCGTCGATGGCGGCATCTACCGGCATGAATTCGTGTCGACCGCGGTGATCGACGCGCTGATGCGGGTGCAGCTCGACACCGAGGTGCCGGTGCTGTCCGCCGTGCTGACGCCGCAGCGCTTCCACGAGCACGAGGCCCACGCCGCCTTCTTCCGCGACCATTTCCTGGTCAAGGGCAAGGAGGCGGCGGAGGCCGCGCTGAAGACCATCGCCGCGGTGGGCAGGCTGCGCGGCCAGGGCCTGCGCGCCGCGGCCTGATCCGGCCCCGCGCCGGCCTTATCTCCCGTAGAGGGCGGTGAGGCTGGCGCGGCCGATCTCGGTGCCGTGCAGGGCGAAGCCCACCATGGCGGCCGAGGCCTGCGGGTCGACCGGCAGCCGGTCGACCGACAGCGCATGCACCGTGAAGATGTAGCGGTGCGGCTTGTCGCCCTGCGGCGGGCACGGGCCGCCATAGGCCGAGCTGCCGTAATCGGTGCGGCCCTGCACCGCCCCGGCCGGCAGCCCCTGTCCCGACGGCGCGCCGGCGCCCTGCGGCAGCGCCGTGACCCCGGCCGGGATGTCGGCCACCACCCAATGCCACCAGCCGCTGCCGGACGGCGCGTCCGGATCATAGGCGGTGACGACGAAGCTCTTGGTCCCGGCCGGCGCGCCGGACCAGGCCAGGGCCGGCGAGACGTTGCCGCCGGTGCAGCCGAAGCCGTTGAAGACGAAGCGGTCGGCAATCGTGCCGCCCGGCGTCAGGTCGGGGCTGGTCAGGCGGAACTGGGCGGCATGGCCGGGGCTGGCCGACAGGATCGCGGCCAGCGCCAGGCCGGCGGCGGCGGAAAACGGACGCATGGAAATCTCCTCGGAATCGGTGAGGAGACGCTAGGGCACCGCCGTCCCCGGCATCGTCCCGTTCCGATCGGAGGCCGTCCCGATCCGGTCAATCGTCGATCCGGACACCGGGCGGGTGGCGGAGGGGATCAGCCCGAACCGCGCCCGGAACAGCCCGGCGAAGCGGGAGGGCGAGCGGTAGCCGCAGGCCTGCGCCACCTGGGCGATCGGGCCGGCACCGCCATAGAGCAGCGTCAGCGCATGGTCCATCCGGGTGTCGCTCAGCACCCTGGTGAAGCCGGTGCCCTCGGCCCGCAGCCGACGGCGCAGCGTCGGCTCGCTCAGCCCCAGGCGCTTGGCGGCATCGGCGGCGGACCAGGGCGCGGCCGGCTGCGCCGCGATCAGCAGCCGCAGCCGTTCGGCCACGCGCTCCTCCGCCTCCGGCCGCCAAGCGATGCCGTGCTCGGCCAGCAGGATCAGGAGCTCGGTCATCCGGTGGCGAGTGGCCTCGACCGACAGCTTCGGCCCGGCGGCGAAGGCCGACAGCGCATGGTCCGCCGCCTCGGCCAGCCGGTCGGAGCGGAGCAGGGCGAAGGGCCGCGGCGGCCTTCCGCTTTCGGTCAGATGCGGGAAGGACAGGCGGAAGGCACGCAGCAGCGACGGCGCGAAGCTGATCAGCACCGACCGGTACAGCCCGCCCTCCGGCGGAATGTTGACGACATCGACCGCCTCGGCCGGCGACAGGGCGATCGCATCCCCGGCGCGGGCGGCGATCACGCGGCCGTCGAGATGGAACTCCGTTGCCGCCGCTGGCGACCAGGACCAGGCCGGTTC
>NZ_JANX01000057.1 GCF_000767795.1 Inquilinus limosus MP06
AGTCACCAGCGCCGCCTGGTCGTAGCCCCAGCGGCGCACGACGATGCCGGCGGCAGCCCGCACCGCCGAATTGCGGCCGTCGGCCCCAACCAGCAGCCGGCCGCGCGCGGTCTCGCCGGCCGCGGTCCGCACGGTCACGCCGCCGATGCCGACGCGGGTCTCGGTTGCCGCCTCCGTCATCCGGCGCAGGTTGGGCATGGCGGCGACGGCAGCGGCCAGAGCGGCGACCAGATCGCGGTTGGCGATGTTGTGGCCGAAGGCGTCGCGGCCGATCTCGGCGGCGCGGAACAGCACCTCGGGCCCGCTGATGCGGCGGGCGGAATCGTCGATCAGCCGGATCGCCCGCATCGGCGCCGCCAGAGGACGCACCGCCGGCCAGATCCCGGCCCGCTCCAGGATCGCGACCGACCCGGCCAGCAGGCCGGTGGTGCGGTGGTCCTCCGGCGCCGGTGGTGCGACCAGCACGGTGTCGACGCCACCCTGGGCCAGCAGCAGCGCCGCCAGCAGCCCGGCTGGGCCGCCGCCGACCACGATCGCGTCGGCTTCGTCTGTCCTGGATTTGCGAGTCATCCGCAAACCATAGCAGGGCGCGTGGTCCGACGCCGCTGCGGCAAGCGGCCCTGGCCTTCGCCGGCCCCATGGGCTAAAACCCGGGCCTTCCCTACAGGGTTTGTGAACGGAGCGGCTTCCGATGGCCTCCTACCAGTACGTCTTCGTGATGAAGGACATGACCAAGGCCTATCCGGGCGGCAAGGTCGTGCTGGAGAAGATCTGGCTGTCCTTCCTGCCGGGCGTGAAGATCGGCGTGCTGGGCCCGAACGGCTCCGGTAAGTCGAGCCTGATGCGGATCATGGCCGGCATCGACAAGGAGTTCACCGGCGAGGCCTGGGTGGCCCAGGGCGCCACCGTCGGCTACCTGCCGCAGGAGCCGGAGCTCGACCCGAACAAGACCGTGGCCGAGAACGTCATGGAAGGCCTGGCGCCGATCAAGGCGATGGTCGACCGCTTCAACGCCGTCAGCGAGGCGATGGGCGAGCCCGACGCCGATTTCGACGCGCTGATGGCCGAGCAGGCCGAGCTGCAGGAGAAGATCGACGCCGCCGACGCCTGGGACCTCGACCGCACGGTCGAGATCGCCATGGACGCGCTGCGCTGCCCGCCCGGCGACAGCCCGGTGACCAACCTGTCGGGCGGCGAGCGGCGCCGCGTGGCGCTGGCCAAGCTGCTGCTGGCCAAACCCGACCTCCTGCTTCTCGATGAGCCCACCAACCATCTCGACGCGGAGTCGGTGGCCTGGCTGGAGCGGCATCTGGAGGACTACAAGGGCACCGTGGTCATGGTCACCCATGACCGCTACTTCCTCGACAACGTCACCGGCTGGATCCTCGAGCTCGACCGCGGCCGCGGCATCCCCTACGAGGGCAACTACTCGGCCTATCTCGAGGCCAAGGAGAAGCGCCTGGCCCAGGAGGCCAAGGAGGAGTCGAGCCGGCAGAAGACCCTGGCCGAGGAGCTGGAGTGGATCCGGCAGGGCGCCCGCGGCCGCCAGGCCAAGCAGAAGGCGCGCATCCACGCCTATGAGGACCTGCTGGCGCAGAGCCGCGAGCAGGCCCCGGGCCAGGCCCAGATCCTGATCCCGACGCCGGAGCGGCTGGGCGACAACGTGATCGACGCCGTGGGCGTGTCGAAGGGCTTCGGCGACCGCCTGCTGATCGACAATCTGAGCTTCCGCCTGCCGCGCGGCGGCATCGTCGGCGTCATCGGCCCGAACGGCGCCGGCAAGTCGACCCTGTTCAAGATGATCACCGGCCAGGACACGCCGGACGGCGGCGCGCTCAAGGTCGGCGAGACGGTGAAGCTCGGCTATGTCGACCAGAGCCGCGACGACCTCTCCCCGAACAAGACGGTGTGGGAGGAGATCTCCGGCGGGCTCGACGAGATCGACCTCGGCAAGCGCAAGATGCCCAGCCGCGCCTATGTCGGCGCCTTCAACTTCAAGGGCGGCGACCAGCAGAAGAAGGTCGGCCAGCTGTCGGGCGGCGAGCGCAACCGCGTCCACCTGGCGAAGATGCTGAAGTCCGGCGCCAACGTCCTGCTGCTCGACGAGCCGACCAACGACCTCGACGTCGAGACGCTGCGGGCGCTGGAGGAGGCGCTGCTGACCTTCCCCGGCTGCGCCATCGTGATCAGCCACGACCGCTTCTTCCTCGACCGCCTGGCGACGCACATGCTGGCCTTCGAGGGCGACAGCGAGGTGGTGTGGTTCGAGGGCAATTACGAGGATTACGAGAAGGACCGCCACCGCCGCCTGGGCACCGAGGCAGACCAGCCGCACCGCATCAAGTACAAGCCGCTGACGCGCTGAGGCCTTCGGCGGCCTGACCGTCCCCCGCCCTCGTCATGGCGAGGAGAGGAGGGGAGGGGAGGGGCGGGGAGGGGCGGACCACCGGGATCTTCAGGTCTTCCGGACCAGCGCCACCTGGACGAAGCGGCCGTCCCGCACGACGTGCAGCGCCGTCGCGGCGGCGCGGTTGTCTCCCTTCGCGTCCCAGCGCACCGGGTCGGGATAGGCGATGCCCCGCCACTCCGCCCGGCGCAGGGCGGCGAGCACGGCGTCGCGATCCGGCGTCGCGACGGCGGCCGCGTCGTTCAGGGCGGCGAGGGTCAGCGCGGCCGCGTCATAGGCATTGACCGCGTAGTTGAGCACCGGGCCGAAGCGCCGCTCATAGCGCGCGACCATCTCCCGCGCGCCGGGCACCTCGCCGGGCTGGGGACAGGCGGAGAGGATCAGCACGCCTTCCCCGGCCTCCGCCGCGGCGCCGGCGGGATCGAGGAAGTTCGGCCGGTCCCAGCAGCCGTCCCCGGCGGCGAAGAGCTGCGGCCGGCCGCGGCGGCGCAGCGCGGAGAGCAGCGGCGCGCCCTCATAGGTGCCACCGTAGAACACGACATCCGTGTCCGCCGGCAGGGCGTCGGCCAGGGCGTCGAAGCGGGTCTCGCCCTCCGCCACCTCATGCCGGGCCAGGACCACGCCGCCGGCCGCCGCGAAGGCGCCGTCGAACCGGCCCGTCATGCTGCGGCCATAGGCGGTGGCCGTGGCGACCAGGACGGCGCGGCGCTTGCCGAGGGCGCGGGCGAGATGGTCCGCGATCGCCATCGCGGTGTCGTCGTCGCGGGCGGTGAAGCGGAACATCGTGTCCCAGCCGGATTCGGTCAGCGCCGGGTTGGACACGATCGGCCCGACCAGCGCCAGGCGGGCACCGCTGTACAGGGGTGCTGCGGGCAGCGCGACATTGCTGTTGTAGGGGCCGATCACGGCCAGAACCGCCGGGTCGTCGGCGAAGCCGCGGGCCACGGCGAGGCCGGCCTGCTCCTCGCCGCGGTCGTCACGCTCCACCAGCTCGACCCGGAGACCGGAGGCGCCGGCCTCCTCGACGGCGAGACGGACCGCCTGGGCCATCTCGCGGCCCAGCACCGCGCCGCGGCCGGACAGGGGCGCGCTGACGCCGAGCTTGACGGTCGGCCCGGCAGCGGGCTCCGAGGGGGACATGGCTCTCCTCCTTCCGCTTGCGATGGATGCGCGGCGCGAGCCGCGACACGACGATCGGCGGGCCCGAACCCCGCGCCGGCCGATCTCCCGGTCATCGCGCTTCACCGGGCACGGGTCGCCATCTCCACCGCAACGAGAGGAACGCGGACGCGGTTCCTGTGCGTCCCGGGGTCCCTCCGGATCACCGGTCGCCGTCCGCGTTGCCAGGCCAAGATACGCCAAAAGCTGCGTTCACGTAGGCATCCTGCAAGCGGACGCCGGCCATCCTCGTGGTTTCCCGTGTGCCCGGCTCTGGAAGCCCTCCGGTTGGTTCCCGATAGGAGGCGCCGCACGCATGCCGGAAAGCGGAGCTGTGCGGCGTCTGGTTCCACCGCCTGCGCCACCGGGCTGGCCATGGATCAGCCGATCAATGCGGTCAGTGTGAGCCCAAGATGATGCTGCAGAGATCGCCGCGCCGGAAGCTCGGGTCCTTGAACGCGAGAATGTCGTGGGGAGTTGCTCACCCGGATCGGTCTGGTCCTGCCGCTCGCCGAGGCGCGGACCGCGCATGAGATGCTGGACGGCATCCGACCGCGTCCCAATGGCAAGATCGTGCTGCGCATCGGTTCATAGGCGACGGAGCGCAGGCCTGCGATCAGTGGGGCTGCGGTGCACGAGAAGCGGCCGCCGCACGCCGGGCCTCCCGGCATCGGGTGACCGGAGGGGCCGGTGGCGTTGCGCCATTTTCCTCTGGATCGGCGAGGGTGAAGGGGTTCTCCTGTCCGCCGGCGCCGAACCGAAGGAATTGCGGCATGGGTGATTTCGCGAAGGTGATCTCGCTGGCGGCGGAGCGCCGGGGCGGGATGGACGTGCTCGAACGCGCGCTCGCCGAGACCAGGTCGAAGACGCCGGCCGAGATCGCCGCCACGCCGGACGACCGCATCCTGGCGGAGATGACCCGGCGCATCTTCAACGCCGGCTTCGCCGCCAAGGTGATCACGGCCAAATGGGACGGCTTCGAGGCCGCCTTCGGCGGCTTCGACCCCCGCCGCTGCGCCGGGCTGTCGGAGGAGGAGTCCGACGCCCTGCTGCAGGACAGCCGCATCGTCCGGCATGGCGCCAAGATCCAGTCGGTCGCGGCCAATGCCCGGTTCCTGCTGGACCTGGCGGCCGAGCATGGCAGCGCGGCGAAGTTCCTCGCCGGTTGGCCGGACTCGGACTATGTCGGCCTGCTGGAGGTGCTGAAGAAGCGCGGCAGCCGCCTGGGCGGCGACACCGGCATGCGGTTCCTGCGCGGCATCGGCAAGCCGGCCTTCATCCCGACCGGCGACGTCGTGGCCGCGCTGATCCGCGAAGGCGTGCTGACCAAGCCGCCCGGCGGCAAGGGCGACTTCAAGGCGATGCAGCAGGCCTTCAACCGCTGGTCGGCGGAATCCGGCCGGGACCTGACCGAGATCAGCCGGATCCTGGCCATGAGCATCGGCGATGTCAGACACCGCCGCCCCGGCCGGCACTGAGGGCGGTTGGACCAACCCCAAGAGACTGTTTGAAAATGCGCTGGTGTGAGTCGGCTGGTGGCGGTTTCGAGAACCGGAGCGCAGTGGACGTCAAGTCCGTGAGCACCGGAAGCGCAGAAACCGCCATCAGACGGCCGCACCAGTAGCATTTGCAAACGGTCTCTTAGGGCGCGAATCGCGTGAAGACATAGTCGTGGTCCTTCACATTGGCCTGGTGGCAGGCCCAGCAGGTCTCGTGCTGGGCCTGATCGACCGGCTTGCCGTCGATGAAGCGGCCGAAGCCCCAACCGCCGGTGTCCGGGTATTTCTTCGAATCCTTGACCATGACCTGCACCGTGGTCGCCGCGCCGGGGACATAGGCGGGCGCGAACTCGGTGGACTGGACATGCTTCCAGGCCAGCTTCACCAGGATGGTGCCGTCGGGGAAGGGCAGGGTGCCGTCCTGATACGCTTTGACCGCCGTCGGGTTGCCGACCACGACGCGCAGCTCGTTCAGCGGGTCGGTCTCATGCGCCGGGGCGATGAACTGCCACTGCCGATAGCCCTCCGGGATGGTGACCCCATAGATCGGCGAGGCGTTGTCGGGCGTGCCGGCGCCGCCGGCCTGGGCGGCCAGGGCGACCGCGGCGAAGACGGCCGAGGCGAGGGCGGCCCCGAGCAGGGCGGTGCGGGCAGGTTTCATCGGGAACTCCATCACGGGCGACGATTCGGTGCGGCGCCCATCCCAGCAGAGATCGCGCCGCACCGCCCGTTAGGAGTTGTGAGCGGCGTTGGCCGCTACCGCCCGGGCGCCGCCCGCCTGGGCACCAGCGACATCGCGCCCAGCACCGCCAGCGTCACCAGGATCAGCACCACCGTCAGGGCCGCGCCCTGGAACACGTCGCCGCGGTCGGTCAGGGCGAAGATGCCGACCGGCAGGGTCACCCAGCCCGGCGGATACACCATCACCGTCGCCCCCAGCTCGCCCATCGACAGGGCGAAGGACAGGCTGAAGGCGGCCAGCAGATAGGGCATCAGCAGCGGCAGGGTGACATGGCGCAGCCGGAAGCCGGGCCGCGCGCCCAGGCTCTCCGCCACCTGCTCGAACTCCGGCGCCAGCCGCGACAGGCCGGCCGAGACGTTGCCGAAGGCGAAGGCCGAGATCAGCACCAGATGCACCACCAGCACGATCGCGACGGTACCGTTCAGCAGCAGCGGCGGCTGGCTGTAGGCGACCAGCACGCCGAGGCCGACCGACACCGAGGGCACGGCGCTGGGCAGGAAGAACACCAGGTCCAGGATGCGGCGCAGCCGCCCGGCCAGCGGCCGCAGGGCCAGCGCCGCCCAGGTGCCGGCCGCCAGCGCGATCAGGCTGGCCACGGCGCCGGTGACAAGGCTGGCCCAGATCTGCTCGGCCGAGGGGCCGGAGACGGCGTCGGCGACATGGCGCAGGGTCGGGTGGCTGGGCAGCACGCCGTTCCACTGGCCGGAGAAGGCGGCCATCAGGATCACCGCCAGCGGCGCGACGTAGAGCACGCCGACGATCAGGGCGGTCAGGGCCCAGGCCGCCGCGCGCCCGCGGTCAGACCACAGCAGCATGCCGCCCTCCCAACCGCCCGACCACCACCCGGTACAGCGTGAACAGGCCCAGCGACAGCACGACATTGACCACGGCGATGACGCAGGCGGTGGTGTAGTCGAATTCCTGGATCGCCTTGTCGTAGACCAGCAGCGGCAGGGTGATGACTCCCTTGGCGCCGATGAACAGCACGATGCCGAACTCGTTCACCGTCAGCAGCAGGCACAGGCTGCCGCCGGCCAGCAGCGCCGGCAGGGCGGCGGGCAGGATCACCTGGCGCACGATCCGCGCCGGCCGGGCGCCGAGGCTGCTCGCCACCTCGATCTGCGCCCGGTCGACCAGCGAGAAGGCGGCCATCAGCGGGCGCATGACGAAGGGGGTGTAGACCGTGACCTCCGCCAGGATCACGCCCCAGGGCGAGTACAGGAAGTCGACCGGCGGCGCGGCCAGGCCGAAGCTCTCGACCAGCCCGGCGTTCAGCATGCCGGCGGAGCCGTAGAGAAAGGTGAAGGCCAGCGTCACCAGGAAGGTCGGCAGGGCGATGAACGTGTCGATCAGTCGGGCCACGAGGCCGCTGCCGGGGAAGGGCACGAAGGACAGCAGCAGCGCCAGGGCCAGGCCGGCCAGCAGACAGCCGGCGGTGGCGGCGACCGCGATCTCGATGGTGTTGAACAGCGCGTTGTGAAAGGCGCGGGTGCCGATCACCTGGGCGAAATTCGCCAGGCTGGCCGCCTCGCCGTCGCCCATCAGCGCCTGGCGCAGGATCAGCGCCAGCGGATAAGCGAACAGCGCGGCCACCAGCAGCAACGGCGGCACCACCCATACGGTCTTGGCGCCGGGCAGGGCAGGGGTTGCGCGCCCCGTGGTCGCGACGGTCACCGCCGCTCGTCCTCGGGCAGCAGGCTGGCGTCGGCGGCGGCGAAGTGCAGCTCCAGCGTGCCGCCGATCTGCGGCGGCTGGCGCAGCGGCGCCGAGACCACGCGGATCACCGTGCCGGCGATGTCGGCCGTGATGACGTGCTGCTCGCCCTGCCACTGCACCTCGCGCACCGTGGCGGGAACGGTGTTGTCGCAATCCGGCCGCGGCGCCAGCGACAGCGCGTGCGGGCGGACGCACAGCAGCGCCTGCGTGCCCGTCTCCAGCGCCCGGTTCGGGGTGGCGGACAGCACATGCCCGCCGATCCGCACCTGCGCGTTAGGCTGGGCATAGCCGCCTTCCTCGACCGTCACCGGCAGCAGGTTGGCGCGGCCCAGGAACTCCGCTGTGAAGCGGTTGGGCGGGGTGCGGTACAGCGGCCCGGTCGCGCCATGGGCGTGCAGCCGGCCGTCGCGCATCACCGCGATGCTGTCGGCCAGGGTCAGCGCCTCGCTCTGGTCGTGGGTGACATAGAGCACGGTCAGGTCCGGGAGGTCGCGGTGCAGCCGCGCCAGCTCCTCCACCATCGAGCGGCGGATCTGCGCGTCCAGCGCCGACAGCGGCTCGTCCAGCAGCAGCACGCGGGGCTGGATCGCCAAAGCGCGGGCGATGGCGACGCGCTGCTGCTGGCCGCCGCTGAGCTCGCGCGGATAGCGGTGGGCGTAGCTGTCCATGCCGACGATGCGCAGGCACTCGGCCACCCGCTGCGCGATCAGCTCGCGCGACGCGCCCTGCGCCCGAAGCCCGAAGGACACGTTCTCGGTCACCCGCATATGCGGGAACAGGGCGTAGTTCTGCACCACCATGCCGATGCCGCGGCTGTAGGGCGGCAGGTCGGTGACGTCGACATCGCCGATGCGGATGCGGCCCGAGGCCGGGCGGACGAAGCCGGCGACGGCGCGCAGCGCCGTGGTCTTGCCCGATCCGGACGGGCCGATCAGCGCCAGGATCTCACCCGGCCGGACCTCCAGCGTCAGGTGGTCCAGCACCACGGTGCCGCGATAGGCGACGGTCACCGCTTCGAAGCTGATGGAGTTGCCGGCGCCCGTGGCCGCGGCCGCCGCCCGGGCCGACGGCGCATCCTGCGCGCCGTCGGCCACGGTGGAGGAGACGGAACTCAACTGCCGGTGACCTCATGCCAGCGGGCCACGTCGGCCTGCAGGTCCTTCAGCACCGCGGTCCAGTCCGGCGTCCAGATCTCGACGCCCTGCATCGCCTGCGCGATCTTCCTGTAGTTCTCGTCGGTCGGCTTCACGTCCTGACGCACCGGCAGGCCGACGGCGACGGCGCTGACCTTCTCCTGCGCCTCACGGCTCAGCAGGAAGTCGATCAGCTTCTTGCCGTTGGCGCTGTGCGGCGCGCCATGCACCAGGGCGACGTAGTAGGGCAGGGCGAAGGTCGACCGCTTGCCGTCCTTGCCGGCCGGCCAGAACACCCGGATGTTCGGGTTGTCGGCCATCTGCGACATGTTCATCTGCAGGTCGCCATTGGCCACGAACAGCTCGCCCTTGTTGACCAGCGCGGTCAGCTTGCCGGTCGAGGAGGACGGGCCGACATTGTTGTCCTGCAGCTTCTGCAGATAGTCGAAGGCCGCGTCCTTGCCGCCATAGGCGTGGATCGCCTGGATCATCACCGCGGTGCCGTCGCCGGCCTGGCCGGGGGTCGAGTACTGGATCTTGCCTTTGAACTTGGCGTCCAGCAGGTCGTCGAAGGTCTTCGGCGCGTCGGCCAGGGTCGAGCCGTTGTAGATGAAGCTCAGATAGTTGTTCACCAGCGGCAGGTAGAGGTCCCCCTTCTCGGCCGCCGGGATCTGCTCCGAGCCGGCGGCGGCGTAGGGCTCGAGCAGGCCGGTGGCGGCGGCGTTCTGGATGAAGGGCGGCAGCGTGACCAGGACGTCGGCCTGCGGGTTCGACTTCTCCTTGGCGATGCGGTCGACCACGACGCCGGAGCCGGCCTCGATGTACTGCACCTTGATGCCGGTGGCCTTGGTGAAGGCGTCGAACTGCTCGCCGTACCAGCTCGGCGTGCCGTCATGCAGCCCGTCGGCGCTGTAGATGGTGACGACGTCGGCGGCAACGGCCGGGCCGGCGCCGAGCAGGGCGAGCGCGCTGACCGCGATCGCCAGGGTCTTGATCGACATGGGGGACCTCTTGCTTCCACGGGAGTCGTGGCGCGCCGGAGCCTATACCCCTTATGTGAAGCTTCCGTGTCGGTCCGAACGAGACCAGCGACTGCGGCGAATCGGCCGCCAAGCCGCTGGTCCGTATGGGAATTCAGGCCTGCGCGGCCCCCGCCGCGCGGCCGGCGATCCTCAGTTCAGCGGGATCGAGAAGTTCAGCGTCAGTGTCTCGACGCCGGGATTCACGTCGCCGATGCCGGCATTGGAGATGTGGTGGAAGGCGGCGCCGATCCGCATCTTGTTGTCGAACTCCCACGCCGCCTCGACGCCGGTGCGGAATTCGAGGGTGGAGCCCATGTCCCGGCCGTCGCCGTTGAAATAGGCGCCGACCGCGGCGTTCGGCGACAGGATGAAGTGCTCGCCGAAGTGGACGTCGAACATGCCGCCGCCGTAGACGTAGGTGGCCGAATCCGTGTTCGCCTCGACGCCGATGAAGGGCCGGATCCGCAGGAACTCCTGGTTGAAGCGCAGCTCCACCCGGCCGATGCCGGCGCCGCCCTTGTCGCGGTCCTCGTGGCCGGGCTCGCCCTTGTCGTTCAGGATGTTGTAGTAACCGGCGCCGAGCGTCAGCGACAGCGGCAGGTCGCCGGTGCTGTTGCCGACCCGGATGTCGCCGATATCCTGGGTCTCGCCAAGGATGCCGGCGGCGAGGATCGCCGCCGAACCGATGCCGATCCAGATGGGCACCGACGCGGCCTGGGCCGCATGCACGGATCCAAGCACGACCGCGGCCGCCGCGACACCGGTCAGGAGCTTCTTCATTCTGCACCCTTCATTCCTGCCGGGACTGCGGCCCCGGGGTCGGCGATGATTACGGTCGCGCGAAACCCGACGCAACGCTTTTCCGCCGGCTCACTGCGCCGCGGCGGAGGTATCGGGGCCGCTGTCGCCGCGCTGGTCGAGGCGCAGCTCGATGCGGCGGTTGCGGCGATAGGCCTCGGGCGTGCTGCCCGTGTCGAGCGGCTGCCACTCGCCGAAACCGGCCGCCGCCATGCGCTGCGGCGGGATGCCCTGGGTCGCCAGGAAGTTCAGGACCGACAGCGCCCGGGCGGTCGACAGCTGCCAGTTGCTGGCGAACGGCCCGCCGGTGATCGGCTGCCGGTCGGTGTGGCCGTCGATGCGCAGCAGCCAATCGACATCCGGCGGGAACTGCGCGGCGATTCGCTTCAGCGTCGCGGCGAACGCGGCCAGCTGTTCCTCGCCGCCCGGCTGCAGGTCGGCCGAGCCGACCGGGAACAGCACCTCGGACTGGAACACGAAGCGGTCGCCGACGACGCGGACATCCTGCCGGTCGCCCAGCACGTCACGGAGCTTGCCAAAGAAGGCCGAGCGCGAACGGCTCAGCTCGTCGACCCGCCGCACCAGCGCCTGGTTGAGGCGCGAGTTGAGGTTGGCGATCTCCAGATCCTTGGTGGTGACCGTCGCCTCGGAATCGCGCAGCGTCGCCTCGATCTGCGACAGCTGCTGGCGCAGCGCCGCGGCCTCGGCCGCCAGCTGCTCGCCGCGGCTGCGCTCGGTCTCTCCGGCCGACTTCTCGGTTGCCAGCGCCGCGGTGGCGCGGTCGAGCGTGCCGCTGAGCTCGGCGATGCGGCTGTTGAGCTGCTCGACCCGGGCGGTCAGGTCCTGCACGTCTTTCTGCGACGCGGCGACCTGTGCCTCCAGCGCCTGGGCGCGGTCCTGCCCGGCCTTCGCATCCTGCTGCGCCTGGTCCCGCTCGGACCGGGTGCGGTCGAGCTCGGTGCCAAGGTCCGAGGCCTCCTTGCGGCTGGCCTCCAGCGAGCTTGAGAGCTGGCTTGCGGTCAGGTCGCGATCCTGGGTGCCGGTACGCAGGGTCGCCAGGTCGGATTGCAGCTGCGCCAGCTCACGCCGCTGCCGCTCGATCGTCGCCTGGTTGTCCTGGATCACCCGCGCGGCTTCCTTGAGCTGCGCGTCGCGGTCGGTGGTGCCGCCGGTCAGGGTCTGGATCTGGGCCAGGGCGGTGCGCAGCTGCCGGTCGATGGCGTCACGGTCCTGCTGCAGGGCGGTGAGGCGGCTGCCGAGATCGGCGCGCTCCTTGGCACTGCCCTCCAGGTCGGACGACAGCCGGTCGATGCGGGTCTTCAGGTCACGCCCGCTTTCCTGCTCCAGCGCCAGCCGGTCGGTCAGCTCGGAGACCTGGCGGTTCAGCCGGCCGACGGTCTCGTCCCGGCCGCTGACCACGGTCGACAGGTAGAATTGCGAGGCCAGGAACACCATCAGCAGGAAGATGACGACCATCAGCAGGGACGACAGCGCGTCGACCCAGCCGGGCCAGACATCGACCTGGCGCCGTTCACCGAACGAGTAGCGGCCGCGCATTGCCATCGATCAGCGCGCCTCGGGTCCTTCCGCCAAGGCGGCGATGGTGCGGGCCAGCAGCTTGATCTCGCCCCGGATCTCGCCGGAGAGCTGGATCCGGCCGGTCGACATCTCCTCGATCATCCGGCGCATTGTCGTGTCGAGGCTGCGGATGTGCTGGCGGGTGGGCTCGTCCATGCCGAAGCGGTCGGATTCGAGCGCGGTGGCGAGGCGGGTCAGCACCGTGGCGGTGGCCTGCTCACCCTCCGCCAGCCGGGCCATCAGCGCCTGCTGGCCCTGCAGGTGATCGTCGATCGCCGCCAGCTGGGTGGCGACGGCGCCCAGCGCGCCGCCCTGACCCCGGCGATCCTCCTCCGCCTGCACCGTCAGGCGGCGCAGCGCGTCGAGATTCTCGGCCGTCTGCGCCACCACCGATTCGATATAGGCGGGGAACACCGGCTCGCCGGCCTCCACCTGCAGGCCGCTTCCCTGTGGGCCGCCGGAGAGGCGGGTGCTGGCCGAGAGCCAGTCCTCCAGCTCATTGTAGAAGCGGTTCTGCGCCTGGCCGGCCTGCAGCTCGAGGAAGCCGAGCGAGAGCGAGCCGGCAAGGCCGAACAGCGAGGCGCTGAAGGCGGTGCCCATGCCCTGCAGCGGCGCCTCAAGCCCGTGCTTCAGCGTGGCGAAGGCGGCGCTGGGGTCGGCCGATTCCATGTTCAGCCCGGCGATCACGCCGCTGGCCGAGCGCACGGTCTCCAGCAGGCCCCAGAAGGTGCCGAGCAGGCCGAGGAAGATCAGCAGGCCGATCAGGTAGCGCGAGATCTCGCGGCTTTCGCTGAGCCGGGCGCCGATGGCGTCGAGCAGCGAGCGCATCGCCAGCGGCGACAGGTTCAGCTCTCCCTGCTGCTCGGCGATCACCCGGGCCACCGGGGCCAGCAGGCGCGGCTGCACCGCCGCCATCCGCCCGCCATGGGCGCGTTGCGCCAGATGGGCCTCGATCCAGCGGATGTCGGGCTCCAGGTTCAGCACCGCCCGGAAGCAGAAGACGATGCCGAACAGCGTGGCGGCCAGGATCACGCCGTTCAGCGCCGGGTTGGACATGAAGGCCGAGGACACGCCGGGCGCCAGCAGGGCCGCGACGATGGCGACGATGATGACGAAAGCCGTCATCCGGACGAGATACCGCCGTGGGCTGGACATCGCCGGGCGCATCGAGGACGGGCGGGATGCCAGGGCGGTGATCGACATCGGGAGGCTTTCTACTGGATCCGGAGGTCGACGCGATCCGCGGGCTGGTCCGGCGGCGAGGTGTTGCCCAGCGCGCGCAGGGCGATCCGCTTGCTGTCGATGCCGCGATCGATCAGGAAGGAGCGGATGTTGAGCGCGCGGCTGAGCGAGACGCGGCGGGCATTGGCCGGGTCGGGCTTGGCGCCGGCATAGGCGCGGATCTCGATCTGGCTGCCGCCGTCCGCGGCCAGCTTCTCGACCAGGCCGGACAGCAGGTCGCCGGCCTCGGTGCCGATCTCCTCGGCCCCGGGGGTGAAGCGGATGCGGAAGCCGTCTCCGACCAGGAGGCCGACCATGTCGTTGGGGTTCATCCCCGGCATGGCCTTGACCTTGACGTTCGGGTCGGCGAAGCCGGCACCCTTCACCACCACGTCGGCGTCATAGGCCGGCGCCGGTTCGTCGACCAGGCCGGGCAGGGACGGGATGGCCGCCGGCTGGTACGACGGCTCCAGGAACGGGATCGGGCCGGTGACCGGGCCGGCCGAGGTCGGCACCGGCAGCGTCGCCGGACGCGCGGTCTCGCCGCGGGTCAGGAGGCGGGTGTCGAGCGACAGATCGCCGTCGGCGAGCGGATCCTCCGCCCGCGCCGTCGCCGCCCCGATGATCAGGGCGGCGGGAAAAACCAGGACCGCCATGCGGGCCCATGCCCGCTGGCCGGTCTGCTGACGATGGGCCAAGCCGAACCTCACAACGCTACGGACCATGGATCATACACCCGCATGCGACGGGGCGGACCATAGCCCAGCGGAGGAGGACGAAACAATCGCCAAGCAGCGTCAGGACAGGGCCATCCGTGGAAGGAATGCAGCCTTACGACGGATGTCCTAGATCAGGACGCCGCAGCCGTCTTCGGCGCGCGCGGGGCGCGAGCCTTGGTGATGGCCATGGCCAGGGTCTTGTGGATCAGCACGTTGCCGGCCACCGCGGTGTCGGCGTTCAGGGCCGGGCTCTTGCCGTCGACATCGGTGACGAAGCCGCCCGCCTCCTGCACCAGGACGATGCCGGCCGCGATGTCCCAGGGGTTCAGCCCGGTCTCCCAGAAGCCGTCGAACCGGCCGGCGGCGACATAGGCGAGGTCGAGCGACGCCGCGCCCATCCGGCGGATGCCGGCGACATGCGGCATGATCATCTGCAGCTCACGCTGATAGGCGAGGCTGTCGCCGCGGCCCATGAAGGGCATGCCGGTGCCGATCAGCGAATCCGCCAGGTTCTTGCGGCTGGAGACGCGCAGGCGCCGGTCGTTGAGGAAGGCGCCGGCGCCCTTCTCCGCCCAGTACAGCTCGTCGGTCACCGGGTTGAAGATCACCCCGGCCACCGGCACGCCGTCCTGCTCCAGCGCGATCGAGATCGCGAAATGCGGGATGCCGTGCAGGAAGTTGGTGGTGCCGTCCAGCGGGTCGACGACCCAGCGGCGGTCCTTGTCCTCACCCTCGATCACGCCGCCTTCTTCCATGATCCAGCCGAAGCGCGGGCGGGCGCGCGTCAGCTCGTCGCGCAGGGTCTCCTCGGCCTTGAGGTCCGCGGCCGACACGAAGTCGGCGGGGCCCTTGCGGCTGACCTGCAGGTTCTCGACCTCGCCGAAATCGCGGACGAGGCCGCGCCCGGCCTTCTGGGCCGCGCGGATCATGACGGTGATGAGAGGGGAACGTCCGGCCATAAGAGGAGATCAGTCCTTCGCGCGCTCGAGATAGGTGCCGTCGGCCGTGTTGATGACGATCCGGGTGTCCGCCGAGATGTGCGGCGGGACCATGACGCGCACGCCATTCTCCAGCACCGCCGGCTTGTAGGAGGAGGAGGCGGTCTGCCCCTTCACCACCGGGTCGGCCTCGGCGATCCGCATGGTGACGGTCTGCGGCAGCTCGACCGACAGGGCCGAGCCCTCATACATGGTCACGGTGCAGACCATGCCTTCCTGCAGGAAGCGCGCCGGCTCGCCGACCGTCTCGACCGGAACCTGGGTCTGCTCGAAGTTCTCGTTGTCCATGAAGGTCAGGTTGTCGCCTTCCTGGTACAGGAACTGCATCTCGTGCTCGTCCAGGCGGGCGCGCTCGACCGTCTCCTGGGTGCGGAACCGTTGCTGCGTCTTGGTGCCGGTGCGGGCGTCGCGCATCTCGACCTGGATGACGGCGTTGCCCTTGCCCGGCTGAATGATCTCGATCTTGGTCACCAGCATCAGCTTGCCCTCATATTCGAGGACGTTGCCGGGCCGGATCGTGATGGCGTTGACCTTCATGGCGGATCTTCTGCAGATAAATGCGTTTCGCGCCCCGCTGGCGCGCCGGGGTGGCACGACAGGGTGGCGCGATGGGCGCGGACCCTAGCAGCAAGTCCCGCCAAGGGCAATGTCGAGTCGGCACCATGACAGCAACGCTGCGCCGCGCGCGGCGACCTGCTATCGAAGCGGCATGACAGGATCGGACAGGACCATGAGCACGGAACCGGGCATTCGGGGCTTGCGCGGCCGCTGGTGGCAGAGCGGTGTCTACGCCCGCAAGCGGCCGTATCTGGAGGCGCGGGCGAGGATCACGGCGGCGGTGCGGCAGGTCTTCGCCGAGCGCGGCTTCCTCGAGGTCGACACCCCGGCGCTGCAGGTCTCGCCGGGGCTTGAGCCGCATCTGGTCGCGTTCTCGACCGAGCTGCGCGGCCCGCATCCGGACGACGCCCAGCGCCTGTACCTGCACACCAGCCCCGAATTCGCGATGAAGAAGCTGCTCGCGGCCGGGCTGGAGCGGATCTTCCAGCTGAGCCACGTCTTCCGCAACGCCGAGCGCAGCGCCACCCACCACCCGGAATTCTCGATGATCGAGTGGTACCGGGCCGGGGAGGGGTATCGGACGCTGATCGACGACTGTCAGGCCCTGTTCCAGGCGGCGGCGCGGGCGGCCCATCGTGAAGGGGACGGGCGCGACCGGCTGAGCTGGCGCGGGCAGGACTGCGACCCCTTCGGCGAATGGCGGGTGCTGACGGTGCAGCAGGCGTTCCTGGAGTTCACCGGCATCGACCTGCTGGCGACCGCGCCGGACCCGCTGAGCCCCGATCTCGCGCTGCTGAACGCCGCGACCACGGCGATCGGCATCCCGGCGCGCGACGGCGACCGCTGGGACGACCTGTTCTTCCGGGTGTTCCTGGAGCGGATCGAGCCCGAGCTGGGCTTCGGCGCCCCTTGCGTGCTGATCGAATACCCGCTGTCGATGGCGGCGCTGTCGCGGCCGAATCCGGCCGATCCGCGCACGGCGGAGCGGTTCGAGCTCTATGTCGCCGGGCTGGAGCTGGCGAACGCCTTCGGCGAACTGACCGACGCGGCGGCGCAGCAGGCCCGGTTCGAGGCGGATATGGAGCTGAAGCAGCAGCTCTACGGCGTGCGTTACCCGATCGACGAGGACTTCCTGGCGGCGCTCGACCCGGATCGCGGCGGCGGCCTTCCCGATTGCAGCGGGATCGCGCTAGGCTTCGATCGCCTGGTGATGCTGGCGACCGGGGCGGACCATATCGACGATGTGCTGTGGGCACCCGTCATCGGAACCATGGTCGCGCGCTGAGCGTTCCGCCCGGGCCGTTGAGCACCGTCCCGTCGATCCGGAGTTCTTGATGATCCTGCATCCCGACTGCGAGGCGTATCTGGAGGCGGTGGAGCGCTGGCGGGAAAAGACGAGCATCCAGTCCTGGGCCGATGTCGGGGCGGACCGCGCCAAGGCGGTGTTCAGCGAGCTGAAGCTGTCGCGGATGCCGAAGCTGCCCGAGATGGATCTCGTCGAGGATTACGAGATCGAGGGCCGGGCCGGGCCGCGCCGGGTGCGCATCCTGCGGCCGAAGGGGACCGGGGGGCGCCCGCTGCCGGTGGCGCTGTACTTCCACGGCGGCGGCTATGTGCTGGGCGGCATCGAGGAGAGCGAGGACGAGGCCCGGCGGATCGCCGCCAACACCCCGGCGCTGGTGATCTCGGCCAGCTATCGCCTCGGCCCCGACCATCCGTTCCCGGCGGCGATCGACGACGCCTATGACGCGCTGCTGTGGACCGCGCATCACGCCGCAAGCTTCGGCGGCGACCCGCGCCGGCTGATGGTCGGCGGCACCAGCGCCGGCGCCGGCCTGGCCGCCGCGATCAGCCGGCTGGCCGCGACCGAGAACGGGCCGCGCATCGCCCTGACCTACCTGCTGTGCCCCTGGCTCGACCTGACCATGAGCCAGCATTCGGTGCTGGATTACGGCGACGGCTACGGGCTGGACCGCGTCGACCTGGAATGGTTCCGGCAATGCTATCTCGGCCCGGACGAGGCGCCGGACCACCCGCTGGCCTCGCCGATCCTGCATCCGGTGCCGCCGCGGCTGCCGAAGACCTTCGTGCTGGCGGCGGAATGCGACCCGTTGCGGGACGAGGCGCGGGTCTATGCCCGGATGCTGAAGGAGGCGAAGGTGCCGGTGACCTATGTCATGGCGCCCGGCATGATCCACGCCTTCAACGCCCTGATCCACCTGATCCCTGGCGGCCTGCCGCAGATCGCTGCGATCGACGAGGCGCTGCGAGGGGTGTGAGGTGGCATACCTTTTCCTGTCATCCTCGGGCTTGACCCGAGGATCCAGGGGCTTTCAGGGCAGATCCCCGTGGCCTCTGGATTGCCGGGTCAAGTCCGGCAATGACAAAATCGAGTTTTGACAATCAGTTACAAGCTAATCCTAAACTCATAAATCAACTCACCCGTAATCCTGCTCGACCCGGAAGCGCGTGCCGACCACGGCGGCGATGCGGATGCGGGTGCCGGCCGGCAGGTCCGGGCCTTCCACGCCCCAGGTCGCGTCGGCGATGCGGATGCGGCCGACGCCGTTGGCGATCGGCTCGCTCAGCGTCACCACCCGGCCGACATACTGCTCGCCGCGGCGGTTCAGCGTCGGCTGGTCGCTGGCCTCGGCGTGCGGCTTCAGCCAGGCGCGCCAGGCCACGACGCTGACGATCGACAGCACGGCGAAGATCAGCACCTGGAATTCCCAGCCGATCGACGGAACCAGCCAGGACAAGAGGCCGACGATGCCGGCGGAAATGGCGAGCCACAGGAAGAAGGTGGCGGGCACCATCACCTCGAGGATCAGCAGCACCACGCCGGCGATCCACCACCACCAGAATTCCGGGCCCTGGATCATCATGCCTTC